>DAOUQA010000037.1 GCA_030625905.1 Kiritimatiellales bacterium
GAATGTAAAGACCCAGAAAACATACACTCCATCCGATGTGAAACGGATTATGAAAACGGCCAAACCGGAGCTTGTTCCATATTTGGCTTTAGGCATGTTCGGGGGACTCCGCTCTACAGAGATTTTGAAGCTCAGATGGCGCGATGTTGACTTTGAGCTGGCTGAAGTACGGGTAAATGTCGGCCAGTCGAAGGTGAAGGGGCGGCGAATTGTTCATATGCAGTCAAGCCTGGGCCAGTTCCTTGTTCCGTTCAAAGGCAAATCGAAAGAATTTGTTGTGCCGTACAGGCAGGAAAACCTGCAACGCTGGACCAGGAACCTGTTCAAGGAACTGGAAATCAAGACGATCCATCAAGGAGCCCGCCACAGCTTTGCAATGTACCACCTCGCTTCGCACTCGCTGGACGAGACGATGGAAGAGCTTGGGTATACCGAAAGCGCACCGCTACACAAGTATTACCGGGGATTGACGAATCGGAGGCGAGAGCAGGCCGAGAAATATTTTGCAATTGCACCGCTTAACCAGGCCGACATTATTCCGATCAGTAAGAAAGCCGCCGCATAATCTCCTATACCATGCAGGCAATGAACTCCGCCCCGGGCTGTTTTAGCCTGTGGCGGTTTTTTTTACTTATCCCGCCCGCCCCACTTGTCCTGCGTAGCCCAGCGAAGCGGGATCCGCTACAAAAACATCTACAGCATGTCCTGCCATTATGCGTTCCTTGCCGCCAGTTCCATGATCCGGCAACAAAGCTCCGAAAACCCGATCCCGGCAGTTTCGGCGGCCTTGGGCAGCAGACTCGTTGCGGTGAATCCAGGAATGGCGTTTAGCTCCAGCACATAGGGCTTGCCCTCCGGCGATAGGCGAAAATCGACCCGTCCGAAGCCCTCGGCTTCCAAACACCGAAAGGTTTCCACGGCAATCGACTGCAACTCGGCCAAAGTTTCAGCGTCCAGCGCGGCGGGAACAGTGTATAATGTTTCGCCGGTCACATACTTCGCCTCATAGTCGTACCACTCCGCCGCAGGCTCGATCTCCACCACCGGCAGCACCTGCAACGTATCGCCGGCATCCTGCCGGCCCCGTACCGCCGGCGGCCCGCCTGCGGTCTGCTCTTGAGCGCCTTGCGTTCTTGAAGCGTTCCCTTCGGTCTCTATTTTCGTTCCAAAAATTATTTCGCTTCGCGCAGCGCGGCCAAGATCCTCGCCGCCACTTTCCACGTTCCACTCGCCCCCCCCCGACCCCTGACTCCCGACCCCTGACTCCTGTTCAAGAATCCCCACCGTCAGCTCACGCCCCGGAATATATTCCTCCACCAGCACCTCACCCGAAAACCGAACCGCATCGGCAAACGCCGCCTCCCAGCCCGCTTCGCTCGAAACAATATGAATACCCACGCTCGATCCCTCACGTGGAGGCTTCACCACCAGCGGAACAGGAATGGTCCGGTCGCCTGAACTCTTCAGCACCTCACCCCTCGGGATCGGAATACCGTTGGCCGCCAGCCGCTCGCGCGTCAAAACCTTGTCGAACGAAACGCGGCTCGACTCCGCGCCCGACCCCGTGAACGGAAGACCCATGCCGACCAGTACCTGCTGGATTTCGCCATCCTCGCCAAACTCGCCATGCAGGGCAATGAACACCGCCTTCACGCCTTCCGGGATGGAAAAATCGCGCGAAACAATATCAACCTCCACCACCTCATGGCCGCCATCGCGCAACCCCTGCGCAACCGCCGCGCCTGACCGTAGCGAAATCGCCCGCTCCGACGAAACCCCGCCCTTCAAAACCGCAACCTTCCCAAATCGCCTTTCCATATCCCTTGTTCCTTGTTGATGCCTTCAACCCACGGCTGGCTGTCTCTACCCACTTCTGATGTCCCAATTAACCTGACTGCCGTATTGTTTGCCGCAGATTGCGCGGATGGTCGCAGAAAAAACGAGGAAAAAGGGTTAGATTATCAGCTATTTAATGGGTAAGTGTAATTGTCGTTGATGGGCAAATGTAATTGTCGTTCGCCAGCATGTCCGCGGCGATAACTGATACCCATCAACTTGAACCAAAGGTTCCCCATGAAACGGCTGATCTGGAACAGGCACACCAAACTGGTACTCAAGCACGCGCTTGGCTGGTTCTGCATTGTGACGGGAGCCATCATGCTCATCACACCCGGACAAGGTATCCTAACCCTCCTGCTCGGCGTCTATTTGCTGGCCGACCATGTTCCCATGTTTGGAAGGCTAAAGGCTTGGATACAGCTTAAATTCCCAAAAACCTCCGACTATGTCCACCGTAAGGGCGAGCAACTGCGCGCAAGGTTCCACCACAAGGATTGATATCGGGATCTTCCGTATCCACCATGAAACCGCCCACTTCGTAGAAATTCACAGCCGGACGATCCACCGCCTCGCCGCGCCGCGTCGCCATTAACCGTTCCCTGCGCGTCATTGGCTTTCCCTTGGGTTCAGCTCGCCAATAATCCCTAGACCCTTGAGGGTGAGATTGGGATCGATAGCGGCGGCGACATCCCAATCCTTGAAGATCCACCCGGCATAGCCACCCGTGCAGCAGACCGGCAGGTTCTTTTCACCAAGTTCACATTCCAGCGACTGGAGAACTTCGCGCACCATGCCGCGATAGCCGAGTCGGGCACCAATCTGCATCGCCTGTTTGGTATTGCGCCCGACCACGGCATTGGTCTTGACCGGCTCGACATGCGGGAGCAGTGCCGTCTTTTCAGCAAGATAGTCGAACATGAGCGGTAGGCCCGGGCAGATGATGCCGCCAATGTATCCTCGCTTGGCATCGATAATATCGAACGTTAGCGCAGTGCCAAAATCGCATACCACGGAAGGGGTTCCCAGTAGCTTTGCCGCAGCCGCGGCATTGGCCAATCGGTCGGCGCCGATTTTTTCCGGCTTTGGATAATCGACCGGCACTCCCAGCTCCAGTTCGTGGGAGACAAAGAGCGGTTCGGGCAGGTCGACGGTTTTGATCAGCCGTTTCCATTTGGCATTGACCGGCGGAACCACCGAGGCAATCACAACCGCATCGACCGTCTGGGTCGTAACGAGCGGAAGCACTTCCTCCAAATCCCGGAAGCGCGACTTGCACCGCCCCACCCCGGAAACCTTCCCGTTTCGGTAGTAGCCTACCGACGTGCTGGTGTTTCCAATATCTATGACTAAAATCGAATTCATTTTTACGAAATAATGGATAACAAAACTATTTTTCAACGCAAAGTCGCGAAGACCGCTGAGTTCCGCAAAGTTGGTTTATAATTTTTCCCATTCCCCTTCTCTGCGAACCTTTGAAAACTTGGCGGCTTTGCGTTGAATTGTCCCATTTAAACAAAGTCCAGGGCGAGGTCGATGGAGGGGGCGGAGTGGGTCAGGGCTCCGACGGAGATGGCATCGACGCCGGTCTGGGCAATGTCGCGGATGGTGTCGAGATTGATCCCACCGGAGGCTTCGGTCTTGCAAATGCTTTTGCAAAGCGCGACGCATTCGCGCAGGACGGGTGGCGGCATGTTGTCGAGCAGTACCCAGTCGGGCTTGGTGGTGAGCGCCTCCTTGAGCTGGTCGACCGTATCGACTTCCACCTCGATCTTGAGGTCGGGGTATTTGGCGCGCGCGGCGGCGACGGCTTCGCCAACGCCGGTGTCCTGTTTTTTTGTCCACGACGCGAGATGGTTGTCCTTGATGAGCACGGCATCGAACAAGCCATAGCGATGGTTGGTTCCGCCGCCGCAGAGGACGGAATATTTTTCGAACGGACGAAGTGCCGGCGTGGTCTTGCGCGTATCGAGCAGCATCACATCCGGATTGCCGGCGGTCTCTACATATTCGGCGGTGACGGTGGCAACGCCGCTCATGCGCTGGATAAAGTTGAGTGCGGTGCGTTCGGCGGTCAGGATGCTCTGGGCAGAACCCTTGATTACCAGCACGGTGGTTCCTTTTTCAATAGCAGAGCCGTCGGAAGAAAGGATTTCGCAATCAAGTGCGGGGTTCACCTGCTTGAACACTTCGGCGGCAACAGTGATGCCGGCAAGACGGCACGATTCGCGCGCAACCATGTGCGCCTCGGCAACCTCCTCCGGTGGCACGAGCGAGGCGGAAGTGACATCCACATTGGCTGGCCCAAGGTCTTCGACCAACGCGAGCTTGATCAGATCCCTGACTTCGGGTTTTTCAAAGATATCCGGGAGTTCCATGCTCAATCCTTTATTGTATTCAGAGGGGTTATACAAAACGATGGATAATAAGACGATTGTTGCAATTCAATGTATGAAACCAGACCTCTCATGGTTTTGTTGTTAATCGTCTTGTGAAATCTTCCGGCAGAAATGTGATTAGCTTGCTTGTGTTTCCTTCATAAAGCTTTTGCCCGATCCCATCAGGATGCTGATGGGTTTGAGGGCATCGACGTTTTCGCAGACAATCTTGATGGCGGCGGCGATCGGAACCGACAGAAGTGCCCCGACAATGCCCCACATCCAGCCGAAGAAAACCAGTGAGAGCAGGATAACGACCGGGCTAAGATTCAGGCTGTCGCCCATGATTTTCGGTTCGATCACATTGCCCATGGTCATTTGGATCAGCAGGAGGATAACGGCGGTGAAAATGGGCGTCCATGCGGAGGGATAATACTGCACAATCGCCAACAGGATTGGCGGGATGGATGCGAGGATGGAGCCAATGCTTGGAATAAAGTTAAGGAAGAAGGCCAGTGCCCCCCAAGTGAGCGCAAACTCAACCTTCAACAGCGTCAGCGTCAGCCAAACCAGCACGCCGGTTGTCCCGCTGATCGCCACCTTCACCACAAGGTACTGCCCGATCTGCTTGGAGATCGAAGTGGTCATGTCCGTGAACTGGCTGGCACGGTCGGCAGGGAATGCCGCCGCCAGCTTGTACTTGAAATAGGGTTTCCCCAGCAGCATGAACACCAGGAAGATCAAGACCAGCAGCAGCTTGCTCAGGAAATTGCCCATAAATACGGCCAGCGACCCCGACATGGCGGCCAGTTTAGGACCCAGTTGTTTCAACCAATCGATGTCGGCCAAAAATTCCGGAGGGACGTTCAGCTTGGCAATCACATCAAGATAAATAATATTTAGTTGCTCGATATATTTCGGTGATTCCACCAGTACGGCACGCACGCGCCCGCCGAGAAAAACGCCGCCCATATAGCAAACAAACAGCACCAGCGCCAGTACCGCTAAAACCGCCACGCCCAGCGGCACCCTTTTGTGAACCAAGTAGTTCACCACCGGCCCGCAGATATACGACAGCAACCAAGCAATCATCAGCGGAATTACTACATTGTAGGCCACCTTGAACGCGGCCGCTACGGCAAAGAGCACCAGCACACTCAACAAGCCAATCATTAGATTTGATCGTTTCATTCCGTTCCCCTTTTGGAAGTGCTTGTATTGATAAACCAGATTTCCGGCTATTGAAAGTAATGAGTAATGCGTAATTCGTAATCTCCTTCGGTTACGCATCACGTATTACGCATTATTAGAATGTCCCCATTCCCGTGGTTTCCATCAGCCAAGCGCGAATTCGCCATCTTCAATCATAGGAAACCATCTTAGAGTGGGCAACAGGATCGATTCTTTTTCAACTTAATCTTATCCATTCAGTATGCAGTCCAAATTCACGGAGATCCCTCAATTTGACAGGACCCGCTTAACCTCAGCCGAATTACACTGTCGACCGGATCGGGAGCTTGTGTTTCTACCTCTACAACCAGCCCGAAATCACCCGCTGAGACATCAAGATTCTTCGCTGTGGCCATCAGGAAGGCCTCCACGGCGGCGTCATTATCAACCCGCAATCCAGGCACTGCAAGCCGGCCGTTTTCCGGCCAATCAAAGACATGCAGATAAAGTACCGTGGTATTTCCGGTTTTTCTCATGGTGCAGCGTCCCCATTCCAATTCGGGAAGCGGACCAGCAGAAGTACCGTGGATCGACTCCCCATTGACCGCCATCCACTCGCCCATTTCCATCAACCGTTCAATGCTTGGATCGGGAATCAGTCCTTCCGCTGTGGGACCAACGTTCAACAGGTAGTTTCCTCCCTTGGAGGCAATGTCCACAAGATTACGAATCAGCTGTTGTGTCGATTTCCAGTTATGGTCTACCGCTTTGTAACCCCAACTGGTGTTCATGGTCATGCACGATTCCCAATCCACGCCCGGCAAACCTTCGTGCAGAATCTCCTGTTCCGGCGTCCCGAAGTCGCCTCTAAAGTCGCCATCCTTGTTCATCCCCTTCATCCCTTTCCGCCCCTTGTCGATGCGGTTGTTAATAATGAGCGACGGCTGGATGGTACGCAGGAAATCGTCCAGATCTTCCCCGCGTTCGTGCGTCCAGGCCTCTTCCCATTCGCCATCGAACCACAGGACACCAAGGTCTCCATAGTTTGTCAGCAGCTCCTTGAGCTGCGCCTTCATATAGGCGGTGTAGGCCTCCATGTCCGGAGAGGGATTGTTGAAGTTTCCGCGCCACGGTTTTTTAACGCCATAGTCGGGATGGTTCCAGTCCATGATGGAATGATAAAAACAAAGCTTTACGTCATGCTTACGGCAGGCCTCGGCCAGCGGTTTAAGCAAATCTTTTCTATATGGCGTAGAAGCTATGTCCCACTCGGTGTGCGCGGAATCCCATAGGCAGAAGCCATCGTGATGTTTGCTGGTGATCACGATATATTTCATGCCTGCGTTTTTTGCCAACCGCACCCATTCGTCGGCATCATATCTGACGGGATTAAACACATCCTTGAGCGGTTCGTATTCCTTCAGCGGAATTTCGCCCTTGCACTGAATCCACTCGGAGGCGCCCTTCACCGGCGTACCATTCCATTCCCCGGCCGGAGTTGCGTAGACGCCCCAGTGAATGAACATACCAAACCGCGCCTCGCGCCACCACGCCATGCGTTCATCCCTATCTGACATACTTTCGGCAAGAGAGAATCCAGGCAACAGCAGCAGTATAACACTACGCCTAATCCAGTTTTGTCTTTTCAAACTCATGACGTTTCCCCTTTCAGCAGATCAATTTCATTCGATATCCCTTATGGATAATTCTCGCTCGTTCCCTACGCGCACTCAAGCCGTAAAGACACCAAGAAAAGAAAAAGGAGGGCGCCCCATTGCGGGGCACCCTCCTGGGGTGGGGTGTTTACTAACCAGGGGAAGTTAGATCTTTCCTACGAGGTCGAGACCGGGAGTCAGGGTGTCGCCACCCGGAGTCCAGTTTGCGGGGCAAACCTGGTCACCATTCTCGTGTACAAATTTTGCGGCTTCGAGCTTGCGGAGGGCTTCCGCAGCGCTGCGGCCAATGCCGAGGTCGTGGATTTCGGCAGTCTTCAGAACGCCGTCGGGATCGATGATGAAGGTGCCGCGCAACGCGAGGCCTTCGTCGTCGATATAGACATCGAACAGCTGGCTAACCTCACCCGTCGGATCGGCACCCATTGGATAGTCAACCTTGCCGATGGCATCGGATGTGTCGTGCCAGGCCTTATGGACAAAAGCGGTATCGGTGCTCACGCTGATGACTTCCGCGCCGAGTTCCTGGAATTTTGGATAAAGAGCCGCGAGATCCTCCAGCTCGGTCGGGCAGACAAAAGTAAAGTCGGCGGGGTAGAATGCCAGCACAACCCACTTGCCTTTATAATCGGAAAGCTTGATGTCCTTGATTTCATCATTCTGAAATACGGCCAGCTTGAAGTCGGGGACTTCCTGTCCAACTTTTACTATCTCGAAATCGAATAGATCCTGTTCCGTGTTTTCCATTCTCTCCTCCTGAGTTTGTTAAATGTTATTCCCAACGAGCCAATACGGTACCATTACCGTCTGGATTGTAAACAGGAATCTGAATACTTTTTTATCATCTCTACAAAACCCCCGGTTTTATTGGCTATTCTGCCTCATAAACTTTCCAGTACGTTGGAATACAGGCAGAAAGTAGTTCCGCGCTGGGCAACAACGGTTTTTTCGAGGGTGGTTTTGCAGCGCTCGCACGGTTTTCCGGATCGACCCTAGGCCTTTACCTTTTCGCGATGACCCCCCTGATTCTCCTTCCACGTCACGATAGTTTGTTTTTCCATCCCCCAGCGAGGTGCCGGCAAAAGCCCTGTTTCGCGCAGGGGGCTTTGCTTTTCCAGGTCTTTGCGCTATACCGTTGCTATGGATTGCAGTTGCCAGACCGACATTGTTATTGCCTCATTCAACGCGCGCTATTCGCATTGCTCGTTCGGTGCGCGCTATCTGCTTGCCAATATGGGGGATCTTCAGGATCAGACCGAGTTGCAGGAATTTGATCTTCAGGTGCAGCACCGCAGCGCCGTTGAAAAGATTCTCGCAAGCAACCCCCGCATCGTCGGTATCGGCTGCTACATCTGGAACATCGAGCTCGCCACCAAAATCGCCGCCCTCCTCAGCAGCGTCCGCCCCGAAATCAAGGTGATCCTTGGCGGCCCCGAAATCAGCCACGAAACCGAAGGTCAGGAAATCTTCCGATACGCCGACCACGTCGTCTGCGGCGAAGGGGAAGTCGAGTTCCCGAAACTGTGCCGCATACTGCTGGGCAGGCGAGCCGCCTGCGATACGGAAGCTGTACCGCAGGCGGCTCGCCTGCCCGAAACCACTGGATTCAACCCCTATCAAGAAATCCACCAAACCCAACGAAAGAACCTCCCGCACTGGACGCAGGACGACTGTTTTTACTTCATCACCTTCCGCCTCGCCGACTCTATCCCGCAGTCTTACATCAAGGAATACGAGGAGCTTCGCCGCAAGTGGAAAGAGCACCACCAGCCGCCCTATTCCGAAAAGGAGAGGGAACGCTTTAATGAGCTCTTTTCAACACGCGTAAACGAATGGCTAGATGAGGGCGCCGGATCGTGCTGTCTGCGAAGAAAGGAACTTGCCGTCCATGTCGTGGAAACCCTGCTTCACTTCGACGGGGAACGCTACGAACTGGACGAATGGGTCGTCATGCCCAACCATGTGCACGTATTGGTGAAGCCGTTTTCCGGCTGCGAACTCTCTAGCATACTGCACACATGGAAATCCTATTCCGCACATGCCATCAACAAAGCACTGGGGCAAAAAGGCCGGTTCTGGCAAAAAGAGAGCTACGACCACTTCGTTCGAGACTTGGATGAGCTGGTGCAGATTCGCAAATACATCCAAAGGAATCCGAAAAAGGCAGGCATCCGCGTCGGCTTTGCGGGGAGCAGGCGAGCCGCCTGCGATACGACCCGTACCGCCGCCGGCTCGGCGGCTCCCGTACCGCAAGCGACCCGCCTGCCCCGCATCATTAAGGCCGAACCAGTGGATGTGGCGCAGATTGAACTGCCCTACGACTTCTATTCCGACGAGGATATCGCCCACCGCGCGATCTATGTCGAGGCATCGCGCGGCTGTCCGTTCCAGTGCGAATACTGTATGTCGTCGCTCGATCCAACCGTGCGCTACTTCCCGGGGAAGAAGCTTTTCCCGGCCTTCCAGCGATTGCTTGATCGCGGAGCGCGCACCTTTAAATTCGTCGATCGCACCTTCAATATCGACATTGTCTTTGCGCTGAAGGTACTCACCTTTTTTCGTGAGCACTACGCCCCCGGCATGATGCTGCACTTCGAGATGATCCCCGACCGCCTGCCAGACGAGCTGTTGGAAGCGGTCAAGCAGTGTCCACCCGGCATGCTGCAATTTGAGATCGGCATTCAAACCTTCAACGAGGAAGTCGCTCACCGAATCCAACGACCGCTCGAGATCGAAAAGATCGAAGCCAACATACGGTGCCTGCGTGAAGAAACCGGGGTGCATATCCATGCCGACTTGATTGCGGGCTTGCCCGGCGAAGACCTCGCCAGCTTTGAGACCGGCTTCAACCGCCTGCTTGCACTCAAGCCGCAGGAGATCCAGCTCGGCATCCTCAAGCGGCTGCGCGGCGCGCCAATTTCACACCACACAAAAGAATGGGGAATGGTGTACAGCCCGCACGCACCCTATGAAATCCTGCAGACCAAGCTGATTTCGTTCGAAGAGATGCAGCGAATAAACCGTTTCGCGCGCTACTGGAACCTGATCGTCAACAACGGGCAGTTTATCCATGCCGCCCCGCTGATTTGGCGGGAGGCCTCCTCCCCCTTCGCGGCCTTCATGGAGTGGAGCGACTGGCTCTATGCCAAGACCGATACCACCGGAAACCTGCACATGGTGCGCCTCGCCAAGCTGCTGATGGAATTCCTTTCCTCTGAAAAAGGGATGGACGAAAACCCCGTCACCAAGGCTCTCTGGAAAGACTACCGGCGCGGAAATCGCCACGATGTGCCCGGCTTCCTAAAAAAATTCACCGGCGGAGCGAACTCTGCGGGGAGCGGGCGAGCCGCCTGCGATACCTCCCCTCGTACCGCCGCCGACTCGGCGGCTTCCGTACCGCAGGCGGTTCGCCTGCCCCGCCAGTCGAGACACCAATCAACATCGGAAAACCATGAAAACTAAAAACAAAAACAGCGGCGGGCAGCTCACCCTTCTCGTCACCACCGAAAATGTGCAACCCGTTTGCGAATGGGTTCGCGAGGTGTTGCAGAAGGAGCCAATCGAAGTAACCCAACCGTTCGCGGAGGAATCGCGGATTGAAGTCTATTTCGACTCCTTGCTCGAAGCGCAGATTGCGTTGAAGGCCCTGCCGAGCGAACTCCCCGTTCAAGCCGCAGGTGCGAAAGAATATTTGGAAGAGGACTGGACCACCTTCTGGCAGCACCACTTCCAGACCATGGAACTGGGCCGCAACCTGCGTATCATTCCCGAATGGGAAGATGTCCCAGAGGATGGAAGAATCAATATTATCATTAACCCCGGCCTGAGCTTCGGCACCGGCGGGCACTTTACCACCAAATTCTGCCTTGAAGCGCTTGAAGAGGCGGTTCTAACCTTGAAACCCGGAACCATGACCGATGCTGGAACTGGCAGTGGCATCCTCTCCATCGCCGCCATCAAGCTCGGTATCCCGCACGTCGACGCCTTTGACTACGACCCCGTCTGTATCGACCAGTGCAACGAAAACGCCACGCGCAACGGCGTGGACGGCACCATCAACTTCTTCCAGGCCAACGTGCTGGAACCGGGCTGGCATTCGGAACCCGCCGACATCGTCTGCGCCAATATCCTAACCTCGGTGCTGCTCGAAGCCGCGCCGCTGATCAAACGCGCAACAAAGAAGCGGATGCTGCTCAGCGGCATCCGGGAAATCGAGGCCGACGCCGTGGCCGACACCTTCATCCAGCTCGGCTGCCGCGAAATCGTGCGCGACGGTGACGGCCAATGGTGCGGGCTGGTAATCGATGTTTAAACAGAGGTTTCACACGAAGCCACAGAGGCACAAAGAACCCGATCTGCCTTCGTGGCTCAGTGGCTTTGTGTGAGAAATAGTCATGAAAAGATCTTCCTTTGATTTAATTGTAGTTGGCTCCGGCCCGGCAGGGCTGATGGGCGCGATTGCCGCCACACGCAGCGGGTTACGTGTACTGGTGCTGGAGCGCATGCCGAAGACCGGATTGAAGCTACTGGCTTCCGGTGGCGGGCGCTGCAACCTTTGTAATACGCTTCCGCATGAAGAATTCATGGCCGTGTTCGGCAGGCAGGGCCGTTTCATGCAACCCGCGCTCCGCGCGATGGGATCATCTAAACTGCGCGAATTTTTCCAAGCACTGGGAGTCCCGACCCAAGAGGAGGGCCACAAGGTTTTTCCAGCCTCTGGAAGTGCCGAATCGGTGCTGGATGCCCTACTGAAGGAGTGCCGAAAGCTTAATGTTGAAATCCGCACCTCCCTCGAAGCCGTCGCCCTTCCAAAAGAAGGTGGCGTAAAAACCGCCGAAGGAGTTATGCCGTCGAAAGCGGTTCTGCTGGCGACTGGAGGAAAGGGATACGCTGCGCTCGGCGGATCGGCCAGTGGCTATGGTTTGGCGCATCGCGCAGGACACAAGATTGTTGATCCTGTTCCGGCGGATGTCCCGTTGCTCATTGAAGAGCGCTGGCCCAAGGAGTTGGCCGGCATTGCCGTGCCAAATGTAAACCTGCGCATCGGACTGAAAGGATTTCCAAAGGCTGGGACTTTTGGCGATCTACTCTTTACCCATCAGGGAATCAGCGGCCCGGTTATACTCAACAGTTCGGGCCTTATTTCTGAAAAACTCCAGCGTTTGGAAACCGTTCCGCTCGTCATCGACTTTGCACCCGATCTGGGAAATTGGCGAAAGGCAGGAGGAAACAAAAGCGCTGCAAACGCCTTGCGCCCGTGGATTCCCGCCGCGCTGGCCAAGGCACTTTGCCAGCTCTGCGGCATTAATCCTGATGCAACAGTCAGCTCACTCGGCGCAAAGCAAACGGATGCACTGACCGAACAAATCACCCGCAGCACGCTCACGGCCACCGGAAGCGAAGGTTTCAACAAAGCCATGGTCACGCACGGTGGCATCGACCTGAAAGACGTTGACCCCAACACTCTGGAAAGCAAACTGCAGCCTGGACTCTATTTCGCAGGTGAAGCCCTAAACCTCGACGGCCCATGCGGCGGCTTCAACCTTCAATGGGCCTTTAGCAGTGGCCATCTTGCCGGGCAATGCATTTCGGAGGCACTATGAAAAAACCAAGCTTAACAGGATTGTGCGATATGGCAGCCATAGGCCTTTTAATCGCTACCGGAGCGGGATTTCTTGGTCGGATGCACTGGACGTTCGATCTGTTTTCGCACTTCCGGGTGCAGTACATGCAGCTCTGCCTGATCCTGATCGGGATTGCGCTGTGGCGGCGGAAAAACAAGAAGGCGGTTGCACTCGTTCTGCTGGCCTGCCTCAACTATGCCTTCGTGCTCCCGCTCTATTTCGGCAAGCCCGCTCCACCGACAGGTCCAACCGTGCGCACCATGCTGATAAACCTGAATGCCTCCAACGGGAATACAGAACAGGTGCTCGAAGCCATTCGAAATGCCGACCCCGACTTGCTGCTTTTAGAAGAGATCACGCCAACGTGGGCAAACGAACTGGCGGTGCTGGAGACAGACTATCCCCACCGCGTCGCGGAGCCACAGGAGGGTTGCTTCGGTATCATGTTGCTGAGCAAATATCCATTGGAGCATGGCAAAATTATCGAAATCGGCACGGCGAGCGTACCGACGATTATTGCCGATGCCCATCTTTTACAAGGCACGATTTCAATTGTCGGAACCCACCCCCTGCCGCCAGTGGGAGCGAGTTATTCCAACCATCGGAACAACCAGTTGGCTGAGCTACCGGACGTCATCAAGGCGCAGAAGTTTCCCGTCTTGCTGATCGGCGACCTGAACACCTCGCCGTGGTCGCCTTATTTCCGAGATCTAATCAATGCTTCGGAGTTGAAAAACAGCATGAAAGGTTTCGGCTTCCAGCCCACCTGGCCCAGCAACAACCGCCTTCTGCGCATCCCGCTCGATCACATGCTCCACTCCTCCGAAATCACCATCCATACTCGTTTTGTCGGTGGAGATGTCGGCTCCGACCATTTTCCGGTGATTGTGGATTTCTCGATCCGATAAGGCGGGATGTGTAGCCGCGATCCAAGATCGCGGAATCCGCGAATGGACTTTGCGCACTCGGCGGGGTCTCGGACCCCGCCCTACATTTGCTAGAAAAACCCACCGTCTTGCTGAAGGAAGTCTTCGGGGATTTCTTCGAGGAATCGGGACGGATCGAGAAAGATCATGCCGCCGTCGCGCTGGCGGCGCACCATGGGTGAACAGAGAAATAGCTCATCCTCGGCACGGGTGACGGCGACGTAGAACAAGCGACGCTCCTCGGAATCGCCCGACTCCTCGATCGCTTTTTTGCTGGGGAACATATCTTCGTTAAGGAAGAGAACGAAGACGGCCTTCCACT
>DAOUQA010000183.1 GCA_030625905.1 Kiritimatiellales bacterium
GCGGGCTCGTTTGCAGGGACACGGGAAGGTAGGGCAAGCGTCTCGCTTGTTGGGGTGGATCGAGCGAGACGCTCAATCTACTTTCCCTTTATTTTGGTGTCGGCTCTTATTTTATCATTAGCACTCGCAACAAAGCGGAGACGGGGTGTGTAGCTGCGGTCTATGATCGCGGAGTTTGGCAACAGGCCTTGCGTACGCAGGCGGGGGCTCACGCGCCCGGCTCCCTCCCTACAGGTGGAAGGGCAACCCGGGAAAGGTGCCAGGTCTGGACATTAGATATTTATCGCGACAGATCGCCAAATTCCGACAGAAGCTAGGGGTCTCAACTGTCTAATGTCCAGACCTGACCCCGGTACCTGCCGGTACCCTAATTTGATGTCGCCGGAAGGCGGTCCATTAGCTTTTTCGCGGCGGCGTGGATACGGGCTTGTTGCTTGTCGTGGGGTCGGGACCGGTCGATCTCGGTTTGCAGATTGCCCCGCCAAATCCGCTTGCCGGTATCAGCATCGTAGATTAGCACGGTCAACTTTCCGATTTCGACGGTATAGGCGTTCAGGTCGGGGTTCCGTTCGACATAGCCCCAGTTGTTGTTTTCCCGGCTGTAGATAAAACCACCCGAGAAGTCGCGCTCGTCCATGCCGATCGACGCATATTCCTGATGCTCCTGTAGTTTAATATAGTAGGCCACCTGCACATCCGCAGCGGTTTTGTCCGATGTTTTCCGCAGCCCCCGGTTGGCCAGCTCGGTATCCAGCGCCTTCTGGATGTCCTCGTTGATATAGGTATCGGCGGTGTCGAGAATCTCTTCCGGCCCGCCGATCCACTGGTAGGTTTGGATCCTTCCAAAGTCGAATTCCCGGTTGTATTCGGAGGTTGCCCTCATGCTGGAGCATCCGGCGAGGATTCCAGTGGCGAGGATGAGCGTAAGGGCGGTTTGTAATTTCATGGGGCTCCTTGATTGGAAATCAATATAGGTTCTGCTTTCATGGCTGTCTATGGAGAAAACAGATCTGATTATTATTGGTGGCGGGGCCGCCGGCCTGATGGCGGGGGTTGCAGCGGGTGAGCTGGGGCTGAAGGCTCTGGTGCTTGAACGCAAGCACAAGCCGGGACGTAAGCTGCTCATGTGCGGCAATGCACGTTGCAATTTGACCACCAATATTTCCGGAGAGCGGATGCTGCAAATGTTTGGCGAACCGGTCGGGCCGTTTCTCGCCCCGTCCATCCGAGCCTTCGATCCCTCCATGCTCCAGCGCTGGTTTTCGGCGAACGGGCTTAAGACGGTCGTGAAGACGGGCAACAAGGTTTATCCCCACACCGAACAGGCTTCCGATGTGCTTAATCTCTTCGCCGACCAACTGCGCGAAAAGGAAATATCACTGGCCTGTTCTTCAACGGTTCAGGCATTGGAGAAAACCGAAAATGGCTTCTGCGTGACCAGCGGCAACTTCGTGGTCGAAAGCCGCTTCGTCCTCGTCGCTACCGGAGGCGTAAGCTATCCCAAAACCGGCTCGGTCGGTGATGGGCAGGAGTGGGCGAAAAAGCTCGGCCACACGCTCGAACGCTATCGCCCGGGGCTGGTTGGCTTCGAGGTGGAGCCAAAGGTGCTCAAGGGGCGCGTCGGGACGATCTATGAAAAAGTGGAAGTGGAAATTGTTTCGGGTGGTAAAAAGGCTGCGGAGACGCGCGGGTTTTACGAAATTGAAAAATGGGGTGTTGGTGGAACCGCCATCACCGATGCCAGCCGTTTTATTGCACGGAATAATTTCAAGGACTATGAATTGATCATCAAGCTTGCCGACGGCCGAACGGAAAAGATCCGCCCCTTGCGCACTCGTCCGGTCAAGGAGGCAATGGTGACGGTTGGTGGAGTGGCACTCGATGAAATCGACAGCCAAACCTTGGAATCGAAAAAATGCCCCGGTCTCTATTTTGCCGGCGAGGTGCTCGATATCGATGGGCCGACCGGTGGCTATAATCTGCAGGCCGCCTTTTCCTCCGCCCGCCTCGCCGTTGCCTCCATCGGGAAGCGTTGCGGCAAGGGAGGGTTCCAGTCGCTTGAAAAAGCACCGAAACGTTGGAAACGGAAATAATCTTGTCCTCCAACCGCGCGCCTGTAATGTGCCGCTTTATTTATAAGCAAAAGGAAACACTATGATTGAACACGGACAGAAAGTTAAGATTCACTACACCGGAACCCTGGATGACGGAAACCCGTTCGATTCCTCCGTCGGACGCGATCCGCTGGAATTTGAAATGGGTGCGGGCGCGGTCATTCCCGGCTTCGAGACCGGTGTGAAGGATATGGACGTGGGCGAAAAGAAGTCGATCCATATTCCAGCTGCCAAAGCTTATGGCGAAAAACGCGAAGATATGGTGATGGAATTTGAACGGGCAGAGTTGCCCGAAGGCCTCGAGCCGGAGATCGGCATGGGGTTGCAGATGCAAGGGCCGCAGGGACAGCCGATTCCAGTGCAGATTACGGCGGTGGCCGAAGCTACTATTACCATCGATGCCAACCATCCGCTAGCCGGGCAAAACCTGAACTTTGAGCTGGAACTCGTCGAGGTCAACTAACCGTTGGCAACTGGAATGGTTTTTAACCACGAAAGACACGAAGCAGACGAAACCCGGAAGCTCTGGAAATCCTTAGGGTGTATCGTGGTTGATTGATACAAGCTATGGATCCGATTCCGACTGTTCCCATATGTGCTCCCGCCCCGAGCGATACCATCGCCATGGTTGTGGTTTCCGGGGTGTTCCTGCTCGGTTGGTGGATGTTCCGGCGCTGGAAAAGGCGGCGCTGAGCCGGAAAAAGGAATCAATGAAAGAAGCGGCTGGTTGGCCGCTTTTTTTAGAACTTGTAGAGTAGGCTGGTGAGCAGAGCCTTGTCGTAGTAGCCCCTGTCGTCGTAGGTTGTGTCGGTATCGCGGTCGAGTCGATATTCAAACCGCAGGAAAACATCCTGAATCAGCTTATTCTCCAATCCGCTCGAAAAGATAAAGTGGTAGTTTTTCAGATCGCCAAGATGAGTGTATTTCTGGAACAGGACTAGCGAGTTGATCAGCGTCCACTCAATCGATTCGTCGAGGATAAACTTGGGTTCGCTCGTGCGGGTTGTTTCCCCCGTCAAGCTTCTTTCGTATTGATGGTAGCCGCCCCCGAAGGAGGTGGAGAATTTAAATCTGGGTCTCTGGAACCACTTCTTTCCTATTTCCGCGGTTTGCAGATATTCATTGTCAATGTGGCGGTTGTAGTCGCGCTGATACATGGTTTTTGCTTCCGCATAATAACCGTTTTTAAAGTAGTGGTTGTATTTTTGCGTGATGTTGAGGAAGTCGTCCCGCTTCCTTGTTTCATCTTCACTGTAGCGGTAGTTCCAGTTCCATTTCAGGTTGTCCTTTTTACCCTTCCAGTTGACGTGTCCGTAGAGGCGATAGGTCTCGAAATTTTCATCACGATAGATCCCGCTGGAATTCGAATAGGTCTTTTCGCGCATGGCGATCGCCAGGCCGGTCTGGCCCGTCCATTTACTCGGAGCCTTCGGCGGGACGACGACCGCCTTTGGCGCAGGTTCCGGAGGAAATAAATCCGAATACAACTGGGATAAATTAACTGCCGCCGGTGGCGTGGGTTCCGGGGTGACGGCCTCGGCAGGAGGTTTCACTTTCACAGACTCCGGGGTGACGGCCTCGGCAGGAGGTTTCACTTTCACAGACTCCGGGGTGACGGGCGTCGAAGATTCCGAGACTTCTGGGCGGATTTTCGAAATATCGGAGATGTTTAGGCTTACGGCACCAAACGATTCGGTTTCAAACTGTATGTGCTCGGCATCCTGCTTGAGAATTGTGCCCGTCAGCACATCGCCGTTTTTGAACACAATGCTATCCTGCGCAAAGGCCGATGCGGCTACTGCGGATGCAATCAGAAGAAGGATAACCCGTTTCATATCTGTTTCCATAAGGTGGTTTTCTTATCAGTTGGGAAGCTAGCGGTTTTGTTTTGGCGGGTCAACTCCTCCAGAACGAAAACCCGCAGTCGTTGGAAATAGTGAGGAGAGGGATTCGTTCGGATTCTCGATCGCCGGGCATCCCACCCGGATTTTCCGCTGGATTGGCATTTACGATAAGGTTGGCGTGCGCCCCTTCCGCTCTGCGCTGGATATGTATGGCTACATTCCTGAATGGATGCCCAAGATGATCCCTGAGTTTGCCGAAGCTGGAATCGATGATCCGAAGATCATCATCCTCGAAACCTACTGGAA
>DAOUQA010000072.1 GCA_030625905.1 Kiritimatiellales bacterium
ATATGCTCGGCGGCCTGTGGGAATTCCCCGGCGGCAAGCAGGAGCCCGGCGAAACCATCCAGCAGTGTATTGCCCGCGAATTAAAGGAGGAGCTTGGAATCAATATCGAGACCGGCGACTTCCTCATCACCGTCAAACATGCCTACAGCCACTTCACGATGGAGATGCACACCTACTTCGCCAAAATCAAATCCAGCCGCCCCCGCTCCATTGAATGCCAGGATTTCCAATGGCTTAAAATTTCCGACCTCCGCAGGGTTCCCTATTCCAAGGCCGACCTCAAGATCATCGAGAAACTGGAAAATATTAAAATATCGGACTGACCCCTAAATAGGAGAGCGCCATGAAAAAAATCATCAACACTGACAATGCCCCCGAGCCCATCGGGCCATACAACCAGGCCGTTAAGAGCGGTCACCTGCTCTATACCTCCGGGCAGATCCCGATCGACCCGACAACCGGCGAAATGGTTTCCGGTGGGATCCGTGAGCAGGCCATCCAGGTTTTGGAAAACTTGAAGGCGGTGCTTGAGGCCGCCGGAAGCACCCTCGACGACGTCATAAAGACCACCGTTTTTCTCGCCGACATGGCCGACTTTCCCGAGCTGAACACCCTCTATGCCGAATATTTTGGAGAGGACAACGCCCCAGCGCGCTCAACCGTACAGGTTGCCGCCCTGCCGAAAGGTGCGTTGGTTGAAATCGAAGCCATTGCGAAAGTCTAACCAAAAAAACAGCAACCACGAAATACACGAAACGATGCGGGTCTATTTGATTTATTTTCGTGTAGTTCGTGGTTAAAAAATAAATTGAAATCGGGGATCTCATGGCTCGTAAAAAGATCATTCAAATTGTTATCGGCCTTGCGCTGGTACTTGCGCTCGGAGTTAAAAGCCTCTACGTCAAACACCCGGTACTGATCGGCAAAACGATGGGGACGGGCTATAACGCGACGCTCTCGGGCTATGTGCCGCGCGCAACGGTAAAAAACCTGCGCCAGCAGATCGAAGGCGAACTGGTGGAGATCAACCGGCAAATGTCGACGTGGGATCCAAAGAGCGAAATCTCGAGCTTCAACCTGTCGGATGAATCGGAGCCGTTCGAAATCTCGGCGCCATTTGCAATGGTCGTTGCGCGGGCGCTGGAGCTAAGCGAATCGTCGGGCGGCGCATTCGATCCGACACTCAGCCCCCTGCTCAACCTGTGGGGCTTCGGCAGCGGGGGGGAGGAGCGCAAGGTGCCGGCCGATGCCGAAATCGCCGCTACCAAGGCCTTGACCGGCTGGCGCAAGCTCGGGGTCGGCGTGGATTCCACTCTTCGGAAAAGCATTCCGGGACTGGCGCTCGACCTCGGCGCGATCGCCAAAGGCTATGGCGTAGATGCCATCGGCCAGCTACTCGATGAGGCTGGCCATGAAAACTGGTTTGTGGAGATTGGCGGCGAGGTAGTGGTGCGCGGCCTCAACCCCAAAGGGAAACCGTGGCGTATCGGAATCCAATATCCATCCAGCAACCCGGCGGTCGACAAACTTCAGGGTATCGTCAACCTGACCGAAGGCGCGGTGGCGACCTCGGGCGACTACCGCAACTATATTCAGCAGGATGGTGTGCTCTATTCGCATATCCTCGATCCACGCTCCGGGCGCGCCGTGCTTTCGGATACCGCCAGCGTGACCGTCGTCGCCCCCAACTGCATGGATGCCGACGGCATGGCGACCGCGTTGTTCGTGATGGGCGCGGATGAAGGACTTACCTGGGTGGAAGAGCGGCCAAAGGTGGAGGCAATGTTTCTGGTGCGCGGCGCAGACGGTGAAATATTCGAGAAATTTAGTTCGGGATTCACGACTGCAACAGGCTATGTTTCCGGAAAGCAAACTCACAAATAAGGAAAAGAACCATGCGCTTCATTCATATATTCCTGTGCATCACCCTCCTCGCACTCTGCGGGTGCAAAAAAGACGCCAAATCCGCCGAGGCAAAGGAAGAGCGCAACCCGCTCGTCAAGCAGGGTCAGGCCTACATAGAAATCAAGGAATACGGCAAGGCCGAGGTGGCCTTCAAGCAAGCCATCGAAAACGACCCGCATATGGCACGCCCCCATCTCGACCTCGCCACGATCTACCACCAGTACGATCCGGACTACGTCAGTGCAATCTTCTATTATAAGCGCTACCTCGAACTGCGCCCCGACTCCGAGAAGGCGGAGTTCATCAAGGAACAGATCGAGAAGGTGCAGATCGCATTGGCCAACGCGATCCTAACGCAGTCCGGAGCCGTGAAGGCCATTCAGGAACTCAAGCAGCTGCGCCAGGAAAACGCTGATCTCAAACAGCAGCTTGCGAGTCGTCAAACAACGAAAAGCGTCACCCAAACCGTGCCCAAGAGCGCCACGTCGACTAAACCTGCCAAATTCACCCACCGGATCTACACCGTTGTCGCCGGCGACAACCTCACAAAGATCGCCAACAAGTTCTATGGGGACGGTGAATGGGAAACCATCTACCAAGCCAATAAGGATCGCATGCAAAGCCCCAGCGACCTGCGCGTAGGTCAAACGCTTTTCATTCCGATCCGCGAAAACTAGCGGCGGCACCCAATGTCCGGAAAGCTCCAACGGTTGAAGGTCGAAACCACATGGGGTGACATCAAGGTTGAGCTGATCGACGGCAAGGTGGCTCGTTGCTCCCTCCCTTTTCTGGCAGGGCAACCGGAAACTCCCTTTTCAGTCAAGGCCAGCGGTACCGATGCGGCCTCAAAATTCGTTGTTGCGGCTCTGAGCGGGAAACCGGCCAAGGGACCAACCCTCTTGTTCTCCGAAGCCTTGGCGAAGGAGAATGGAAAACTCGAAGGCACCACTTTCCAACAACAGGTCTGGCAGGCCATCGCCGAGATCCCGCCGGGCAAAACAAAAACCTACGGCGAACTCGCCCAAGCCATTGGCCGTCCGCGTGCGTATCGAGCGGTCGCCAACGCCTGCGGGAAAAACCCGTTGCCGGTCTTTATTCCCTGCCACCGCGTGCTTGCCGCGAACGGAAACATTGGCGGCTTCACCGCCGGTCTCGCCTGGAAACGGCTCCTCTTAACCGGTAACCGAGCCTAGAAAAACCCTATTTGCGATTGGATTCCGGAAATTCGGGGATTGATTCGCTTCGAGGTCTGGATAAACTGTGTCCTTTGATTCCAAGGAAACGAATGGCGAAGAAGGAAACACCTATGATGGCGCAGTATCGGTCGATACGGCGCGAACTGCCGGAGGATACGATCCTCTTTTTCCGGCTGGGCGATTTCTATGAAATGTTCTTCGACGATGCGAAGACGGCTTCCGACATCCTGGACATCACACTGACGAAGCGCCACAACACGCCGATGTGCGGCGTACCCTACCACGCGGTATCGGGCTATCTCGAACGGCTGGTGAAGGCGGGCAAGAAGGTGGCGATCTGCGAGCAGGTCGAAGACCCTTCCGAAGCCAAGGGCATCGTGAAGCGCGATGTGACGCGTATCGTTACGCCGGGCACTATCCTCGACGAGGTGACGCTCGACCGCAACCAGAATAATTTCCTGGCGGGTCTCTTCCGCGAAAAGGATCGCTTCGGGCTGGCGATGCTGGATCTTTCGACGGGCGAGTTCTGGGTCGAGGAGTCGGATGATGTCGCGAGCGTACAGGCGAATCTTTCGCGCTATATGCCTGCTGAATGTGTGATGGCCGAAGAGCAAATGGGTGAGCTGACACTGGAGACGACGAATACGCTACTGACGGCGTGCGAGGATTGGACGTTCGAGGCCTCTTCAGCAAACGACTTCCTTTTGCGCCATTTCGATGTCCACTCGCTAGAGGGTTTTGGCTGCACGGCGATGTCGGCTGGATTGGGCGCGGCGGGCGCGATGCTCTATTATGTAAAGACGGAGCTGCGCCGCAACCTTTCCCACGTCCGGAAGATCCGCGTGAAGAATCCGTCGGATTATATGCTGATGGACGAGACCACGGCGACCAATCTGGAGCTGGTGGCACCGATCAACACCCGTGCCGCCTACAAGGCGACGCTTTTGAATGTGCTGGATTCGACCTGCACGGCGATGGGCGGCCGCCTGCTGCGCGAATGGCTGTTGCGGCCGCTGAACAATCTAGAGCAGATCAACGCACGGCACGACGCGGTCGACCTGCTGGTGCACCACCAGACCTATCTGCGGAGCCTGCGCGACGTGCTCGGCGACATCAAGGATATGGAGCGGTTGATCTCGCGGATCGGCTCCACCTCCAGCAACCCGCGCGATGTGCGCGCGATGTGCGTTTCGCTCCAGCAAATGCCGCTAGTCAAATCACTGCTCTCCGGTAAGGGCACGATGCTGGAATCGCTCGGTGGCGAGATTACTTCGCTACCGGAGCTGGTGGCACTGATCGATGCGTCCATTGCCGACGAACCACCGATCAACTTGAAGGATGGCGGCGTAATCCGGCCGGGCTATCATGCGGAGCTTGACGAATTGCGCGCGGCGGCGACGCAGGGTCGCAAGTGGCTGGCGGATTTCCAAGCCTCGGAAGTGGAGCGCACGGGGATCAAGTCGCTGAAGGTGCGGCACAACAAGGTGTTCGGCTACTACATCGAAATCAGCAAAAGCTATTTGGCCGATGTTCCGGAAAGCTATATCCGCAAACAGACGCTGGTGAATGCGGAGCGCTTCATCACGCCGGAGCTGAAGGAATACGAAAACAAGATTTTTGGTGCGCAGGAGCGGTCGGTCGGCTTAGAGCAGGAAATCTTCACGGAGGTGCGGCGGGAGGCGGTCGTGCATCTGGAGACGATCCAGCGCAACGCACTGGCGATCGGCCAGGTGGATGTTTTAACCACATTCGCGGAGCGTGCGCTTTCGAACAACTATTCCCGGCCGACCATGGCCGACAACGGTAAACTGGAGATCCGCGACGGCCGCCACCCGGTCGTCGAGCAGATGCCGGACGCGGAGCGCTTTGTGCCGAACGACTCGACCCTCGACCACGAGACGCACCAGTTGATCATTATCACGGGGCCGAACATGGCAGGCAAATCGACCTATATCCGGCAGGTGGCGCTGATCACAATCATGGCGCACATGGGCTGCTTTGTTCCGGCGGCCTCGGCGGAGATCGGGATCGTCGACCGCGTATTCACGCGCGTCGGCGCAAGCGACGACCTGGCACGCGGCCGCTCGACCTTCATGGTGGAGATGCAGGAGACCGCCAACATCCTTAACAACGCGACGCCGAAAAGCCTGATCGTGCTCGACGAGATCGGGCGCGGCACCAGCACATTCGACGGCATCAGTATCGCGTGGTCGGTGGCGGAGTTCCTCTGCAAAAACGAAAACGTGAAGGCGAAGACCCTTTTTGCCACGCACTACCACGAACTGACCGACCTTACCTTGACGCTGCCCAACGTGCAGAACTTCAGCATACTCGTTAAGGAGAAGGGGCACACCATCACCTTCCTGCGCAAGATTGTTCCGGGCGCGGCGGACAAGAGCTACGGCATCCAGGTGGCGCGGCTGGCCGGACTGCCGGACGAGGTGATCGACCGCGCGAACGACATTCTGAAAAACCTGGAGGAAGGCGAGTTTGGCGACACCGGCCAACCGAAGATCGCGAAGAAGCGATCACACAAACTGAAGGCCAATATTTCGCAGCTGGACTTGTTCTGATTTTCACTCAATCCCCACTTGCAATGCAATTGCGAATGGCATTAGCATCTTTCACTGAATAAAAAGGGAGAGGTATATGAGTAAGAAGCCATTTAGTACAGCAACCCTCAATGTAGTTCTTGGCCTCGTTTTTATTGCCTTAATCGGCATTCGAACAATCAGTACCCCCGAAATCTGGACCCACCTTGCGCAGGGCAAAACCAATGCGGCGATCTCGTATCTTGAAACCGATAGCGCCGTAAACACCACCCATCTCTACGACAAGGTGGTTTATGGGCTATGGAATGCCGGCGGTGCTTCGGCA
This sequence comes from Kiritimatiellales bacterium, assembly GCA_030625905.1. Taxonomy (GTDB): domain Bacteria; phylum Verrucomicrobiota; class Kiritimatiellia; order Kiritimatiellales; family Pontiellaceae; genus Pontiella. The sequence continues at coordinate 5,979 of DAOUQA010000072.1, forward strand.
CTTATCATCTTCAATGTCATCACCCTGTTGGCGGCCTTCATCCTGCTACTTCGGGTTTCCAGGGAATGGGGAGGCAAACTCAGCCAGGGGTTCGCCCTGCTGATATCGGGACATCTGATTTTTCACGGATTGGACGTTGGCCCGCAAACCATGATGATGCTGTTCATCGCCCTGTTCATCTATCTACTCTCCACGGTAAAGAACCCCGGCATATTGTTCGGAGCACTCATTCCGTTACAGATTCTCTGGACGAACATGCATGGCTCGTTTTTGATTGGCCCGTTCCTCGCCACTCTGGCTGCACTTCAAGCCGGACAAAGCACCAAGGGAGCCAACCGCAGGAAACAACAGGAATTGCCCCCCCAAATGCTGGGTATCCTCACGGCGGCCCTACTCGTTGCAACCGCAATCAACCCCTACTTCATCAAGCTGCATGCGCAGGTGCTTACTAACCTCCAAATGCCCTACCCGGTCTACTGGGGTTCGCTCTTTAAGGAATATTTCCAGACACCGATGCGCGACCCGCTTATCTTCCTCGTACTCATTCTCGGTGCAGGAGGCCTGATCACGCTCAAGAAGCGCCTTCCCGTCATGCTCACCACCCTCGCCATTATCGGTGCCTTCCTTGTTATCCGTTCCGTGTATGCCGCGCAACTGTTTGTGGTATTTGCCTTCCCGTTCATGGTGCTGAGCATCACGGCTGTTGGCGAATACCTCTCGAGATCGTTCAAAACACTTCTCGGAAAGCAAAACAAGCTGTTGGCTCCCGCGATTCAGATCGTATTTGCGCTGCTGATCATCCTGTCTCTTATTCCCGTCGTCAGCAACTGCGCCTATACCCGGTTCGGTAGCGCATCCTCCTTTGGCCTGGGGATTCAGGAAAAGCTCTACCCCGCCGGGGTCGAAGCCCTCATTGGGGATCCGGCCTTTCCGAATCCGGAAAAAACCATCAACCTCGCCGCCGACGGAGGCTATCTGGCGTTCAACTACGGGCGCAAGGTATTCATCGACTACCGGATTGGGCGCTATGACCGCGAACTTCTCGAAAACCTCAACGCCATGATGCTTGGCAACACCAAGGCCTACAATGCCATCTACGACACCTATCGGCCAGAAGCCATCATCATCAACACCCTGGCTCCATCCTCCGCCCAAGGTCTCGTCACACTGCTCTCGCGGCAAATCTGGAAGCTGGCCTATTTTGACGGAACCACTGCCATCCTCCTATTAAACAAGGAGGAGCTTGCCCCGTTGCTGAACAACCCGGAAATGCAAGCCGCCGGACTGGCCAAGCTGGAGGCGGCACGTGCCGAATATGCCGCAAAGGTCAGCCAGGGGTGCCGCGCCGGAAACCCGCCGTGTCTAATCGGTTCGGGAAAAATCTTTCTGGCGCTCAATCGACCGACCGAGGCGAAGGCCATCTTTTCCCTGCTGTTGCAGGGCAACAATACCATCCCCGGGGCGTGGCTCGGCCTCGGCAGAAGCCAGTTGATGCTAAAGGAATTCGACGCGGCGGCGGACTCGCTCGACACCGCCACCCGACTATCCCCCAACAACCTGTATGCGTGGGTCGGCTATGCAAACGCCTGTGAAAGAGCCGGCAGAACCGCCGAAAAAGAAAAAGCTCTGGAGAAAATAAAATCCATCGCCGCAGACATATCGAAACAATCCAAGGAAGAAGAGGAAGAAGCGCAGCCCGCCGATAAAGCGGAATCCACCCCGCTGCAAAACATCACGGTTCCCGAATAATCAGACTTGTAGTTCCGCCTTCAGGCGGCCACTCACAGAGCCCGCCTGAACGGAACTACGAACCGCTTCGGATCTTCGCCAGCAGGATCCGGCCTTTTTCCGTCTCCCGATGATTCTCGCCAAACAGGAACGAATAGGAGAAAAGGGAAACGCCCCGACTGCCGGATGCCCGCACCTTGTCGAGCTGCGCAAGAAGATCGGCGGTATCGTTCTTGCAGTTGATTCCCACCACCACCGATGATCGGAACTTGCGTCGCCCCGCCACCTTCTTCATCGCCCTTAAATACCGATCGAACGACGTGGTTCCATAGTTCATCTGCACCACCCAGTCGACAAGCCCTTGCCTCACCCATGCACCGGAATCCTGATAGGCATGGGTTTTCCCATCCACCGGATTGTCCATCACACTGGCCGTCAACAAGCACCTCCCCGGCTTCTTCAACTGCACCACATAGGAAATGTCCCGTACAACACGCGTCACCGAATCGCAGCGAAACTTCGTGATCTGCCGCTTGGAAACATTCCAGCCATACCGATCGAACAGCGCCGCCTGCGATGCCGGATCGTACGAATAATCGGCATGCCGCATGATTTCCTCGTCCGAAGCATTGGGATACCGCTGCCTGGCAACCAGATGGTAATCGTGCGGATAGCGGATATAGTCCAGATGAATGCCGTCCACTTCGTATTGGCAAAGTTCGGCCACGATGCCGCGCAGGTGCGCCCGCACCTCGGGCAGCACCGGATTGATGAACGAATACCACCCAGAAGTTGGAAGCATTTTCTGCCCCAGCGAATCGACCATGAACCAATCGGGGTGCGCCGTCCAGAGCTGCCCCGCAGCAGGCGGCGGATCCTCCAGACCTTTCCAGCCCGGCAGCACATTCATATAGGCATGCACGCGCAGCCCGTGCGGGCGCGCCGTGTCCAGCGCAAGCTGGAGCGGATCCCAGCCGGGATCGCTTCCGAGTATTTCCACTTTGTTTCCGGAAAGCTCAAAGGCCCACGGCTCAAGCTCGCTCTTGTAGAACACAGTGGCGTTCCCCCGGACCTGGAAAAAAACATCGGTAAAGCCCGCCGCCGCGACATTGTCGATGATACTGCGAACATCCGCCGGTGTCGTGTAGTCGAAGCGCGTCACCCACAACGCGCAGACAGGTGGCGGCGGAGAGCTGGACGCGTTCAAGACCCCCCGGATAATGGAGACCGCAGCTACGATGCCAAACCATACAACCCACCCTGTTTTTCTCCACTTCATCGACTCTCCGTTTCGACGCAGTTTCCAGACATTGGAAATTTACACGCCCTGCAACATGTTCTAATATTTTGGCGCGTTCACATAAAAGGAATTATATGAAATATAAGCGAATATTGGTAAAGATCAGTGGCGAGGCGTTGCAAAACAAGGCAAAAAGCCTCAACCACGACCCCAAGATTCTCGACAAGGTGGCCGAACAGTTCAAACAGCTGCTCGCCATGGGCACCGAAATCGCTGTCGTCGTTGGCGGCGGGAATATTTTCCGTGGCCTGGCCGGAAGCAATAGCGGGACCGACCGCACTACCGGCGACTACATGGGCATGCTTGCCACGGTCATCAACTCCATGGCCATCCAAAACGCACTCGAAACCGCCAACATCCAAACCCGTGTCATGACCGCCATCTCGATGCCCGCCATCGCCGAGCCCTTCATCCGGCGCAAAGCTGTCCGCCACCTTGAAAAAGGACGGGTCGTCATCTTTGGCGCGGGCACCGGAAATCCCTACTTCACCACCGACAGCGCCGCTGCGCTGCGCGCTTCGGAGATCGATGCCGATGTACTCATGAAGGCCACCAAGGTGGACGGCATCTACACCGCCGATCCCGTCACCCACCCCGATGCCACCCGCTTCGAGCAGATCACCTATCAGGATGCGCTCACCAAGCAACTCAAGATCATGGACGCCGCCGCTTTTTCGTTGTGCATGGAAAATGATATTCCTATTATAGTTTTCGACTTTTTTCAGGAAAACGGGATGGTCGAGGTGGTCACCGGGGGAAACTCCGGCACACTCGTTACACATTAGTAAAACCGGAGGATGGACAATGCTGGATGACATACTTCTCGAAACCGAAGATAAAATGAACAAGGCTCTTCAATTCCTGCAGCAGGAATTGGCTGGTTTGCGCACAGGCAAGGCCCACCCGTCGCTCGTCGATACCATTACCGTCGACTACTACGGAACCCCCTCCCGCCTGCGCGATATCGCCAACATCTCCACGCCCGAGCCGCGTCTGATCGTCATCAAAGCGTTCGATCCCTCGTCGCTCGGCCTGATCGAAAAGGCGATCATCGCCGCCAACATCGGCATTACCCCGATGAACGATGGCCGCCTGATCCGCGTGCCGATCCCGGAACTCTCCGAAGAACGGCGCAAGGAAATGGTCAAGATGGCGGGGCGCACCACCGAAGAACAACGCGTGGCCATCCGCAATATTCGCCGCGATGCCAACGACCAGATCAAGTCATCGCAAAAGAGTGGTGACATCACCGAAGACGAGCGCGATTCGGCACTGGAAGATGTTCAGAAATCCACCGACGAGCACATTAAGAAAATGGACGATTTGCTCGCCGCCAAGGAAAAAGAAATCATGGAAGTCTAGGGTAAGTTATCCGTTAATTGTTATTGGTTATTAGTTCCGATAACCAATAACGAATAACTATTAACCGGAGCGTAGCGACACATCATGAAACCCAAGGTACTGATCGGCATCACAGGCGGCATTGCCGCCTACAAGACAGCGGATATCGCCAGCCAGCTTGTCAAGGCCAACGTCGATGTGCG
>DAOUQA010000039.1 GCA_030625905.1 Kiritimatiellales bacterium
CCCCCGTCGCGCGCGTTCCCGCCGGTCCCGACTGGCTCCGGCATCTGGCCGAACAACTCAAACAGCTCGACATGCCCGCCCCCGGCCCGGCCGGAAGCATTGAAACCGATGCCTTTCCCGTCTCCAACTTTGGCGACCACACCCGTGCCTTCCTGAAGGTGCAGGACGGCTGCGATATCGGCTGCTCGTTCTGCATCGTTCCGCGGCTGCGCAAGACACCGCGCGACAAAACCATCGATGCCGCGGTTGCGGAAGCCACCCTGCTCACCGAAAAAGGCTACCGCGAAATCGTCGTCACTGGTGTGAGTGTCGGATTGTATGGGCGCGACACTGGCACGTCGCTGACCGAACTGCTGCGACATCTGGTCGACATTCCGAATATCGGAAGGATCCGCCTCTCCAGCCTGCACCCCGGCGAACTGACCGACGAGCTACTCGACGTGTGGACGTCCGCGCCCAACATCATGCCGCACCTGCACCTTTCGCTGCAGTCCGGCTCGAACACCATATTGCAGGCCATGCGGCGCGGCTACACCGCCGAAGAATATTTCAAGGCCGTCGAACGCGCCTGCACCGCGCTCGACCATCCCGCCTTTACCGCCGATATCATTGTTGGCTTCCCCGGCGAGACCGATGCCTGTTTCGAGGAAAGCTACGAATTCTGCAGGAAGGTCGGCTTTTCAAAGATGCACGTCTTCACCTATTCCCCGCGCCCCAAAACCCCCGCCGCCGCCATGGCCAACCAGATCAACGGCGCTGTCGCTTCCGCGCGCAGCGAGCGGTTGCGACAACTGGGCGAGGAGTTGGCACTGGCCTACCATAGACAGTTCCTTGGCCACCCCGTCGACGTGCTCGTCGAGCGCAGCAGGGACGGCATCGCCACCGGCTATTCCGAGCACTATATCCCGGTAAAGTTCCACTCCCATGAAGCCCTACGGGGGCAGGTCGTTTCCGTGAAGGCGACCGAAGCCACCGCCATGGGGCTTGCCCGCAAGAGATAGCGCGCGATGGTATTGGAGTGCGCAAGCTCGATTGCGCTTTAAAATACCCGCACAAAGGTCGGTTGCTCTCCGCTAAATCCGATAAAATGCCCCCGGTTGGTATAAAATAACCTTTAATCCCCTGCCTTCCCTTCTATAATCCAGCGGTAATTGATTATGAAGGAAATGGATACCAACCTAGATGCCGAGATACGCCTCTGGCAGGAAAAGCTTTTCAAGCGCTCCGTACGCCGTGCCCGCAAACTGGCAAGAATCAAAAGTCTGACGGGAAATACAGGCAACCTCCAATGCCTGGAAGTCAGTTCCGGCGACAGTGTGATCAGCATGCATTTGCGTTCCTTGGGCGGGAGCTGGAAAACCGCGACCTCTACAGAAAGCGCGGCCATCTCCATTGGCTATGGCAAAAGCGAAAAACTCGTGCTGATCGAAAATGGAAAGCTTTCCTTCGATGACAACATCTTCGACATGGTCGTGATTGTCGACGCCCTCAAAGGTATCGCAGCCGACCACGACTTCATCCGCGAATGCCATCGCGTACTCAAACCCGACGGCTGGGTCATCATCAGCGAAGAATACCGCCGCGTCAATATCACCGCCCTGCTCCAGCGGCTATTCGGCGTCTCACCCGTCGCCAAGGGGGCAAAACGGAACGGCTACACAAACCACGAACTCTACCACATCCTCAAGGACGGCTTCGATGTTCCCGAAACCATTCTCTACTCCAATAGCCTGCTTGAATCCGTTGCCGCCATCGGCGAATCCATTCAAAAGCTCATCATTCCCGAACACTATTGGATGATCCGCGAAAAGGCCGGGCAGGAAGAGCTCTACCGCTACAGGCGGCTGCATACCCTCGCCGGCGTCGCCTACCCCCTGCTCTGGATCCTCTCCAAGTTCGAATTCCTGCCGGGGCACAAGCTGCTTGTCAAAAGCCGCCGCCGCCACTGGCGCCCGCGCACGACCCCAAAACTGCTTGATGGCCGCTCCATCGCCGAAGCCGCCATCAACACCAAAATCGGAACCGCCGCCCCGTTTTAGAGAGAACCACAGATGGACTCCGATAAACTCAGATTAAATAATCCAGTCCAAATCCATCCGTGTCCATCCGTGTGCATCTGTGGTTCTTGTTCATGAAACCCAACTACCGCAAGCTTGAGCAAGCCATCGGCTACCGCTTCAAAAAGAAGGCGATGCTTGAACTTGCGCTCACGCATCCCTCCTTCCGCTACGAAAACCCGGAAGCCAAAGACGACAACCAGCGGCTTGAATATCTCGGCGACGCTGTGCTTAGCCTCATCTCCGCTGAATACCTTTTCAAGAATAATCCCGCCGCGCGCGAAGGCGACATGAGCCAATTGCGCAGCCGTCTAACCGAAGACCGCAAACTCGCACAGATCGGCGTATCCATCGGCATCGGCAAATTTCTCCACCTTGGCCGCGGCGAAGAAAAGAGTGGCGGCGCCGAACGTGCCTCCAACCTCGCCGACGCCGTCGAAGCCATCATCGGCGCGGCATGGATCGACGGCGGCGCACGCGCCGTGAACAAGATCTTCAAGAAGGTCTTCATTCCCGAACTCAACGAGTTGCAGGGAGCCTCCGCCAAGAGCAATCCCAAGGGCGATCTACAGGAATATGCCCAAAGCCACGGCTTTGGCATCCCTGTCTACAAAACCATCGAAACCGCCGGCCCCGAACATGACCGGGTTTTCACCCTCGAGGTGGCCGCCTGCGGAAAAACATGGCAGGCCGCCGCCGGGAGCAAGCGCGAAGCCGAACGCCTCGCCGCCCTTCAGGCCTTAGAAGAGTTGAGTTCCTGAAAAGGAAAACCTTGTTCTCCTTCGTGCACCTATTTGACTAGGACCGTGAGCCGGAGATCATATCGCCATGAACAGGAACGCCTGATGTTTTCAGATCCTCCGTAAAACGATCCATGGAAGTGAATACATACTGCTTGGTACCGTCTTATTTTTCGGTTTACGGGAGGTCGCCCGCCCGGAAAGCAGCGGCAGGCAAACCGGCTCCGTTCACCAAGTTCGGCACCGCTAGTTTGTGCCATGCAAAGCGAACCGCAACAGGTTTAGCAACCTCGGCAGATTGAACGATTACCGTATTTCCACGTATTTCCGCTTCCGCCTTTTTAAAGAGACCATCTTTCCCGGCAACCTCAAACCAGTCAGGAGTTTTTCCGTCACGGGTAGTGAGCCCTTGGGCGGAATCGAAGGTGACCTTTAGCACCGAACCTTTGGGGGTCATTTTTTTAAAAACCGGGCCGGTGCAGACTACGTCCATACCATAGTCGTTAGCTTCTGCGAGCAGAGCCAAACGGGTTCCGGGGATTTCTTTATTCGGCGGGTGGATGTCATCGAGTGTCGTGTAATCGCTTACCACGGCCATGCCGGTCTTCGGAATGGCTTTCACAATTTCGGCCTCGGCCTCCCAGAACCGGGCAAGAACGGCGGGGTCTTCGTTGCCATACCGGTACGGAGCAATCTGCACAAAATAAAAGGGGAAATCATAGCCCCAAAGCTTGTGCCAGCCATTTAGCAGGGCTTGCGTTTTGTCTACATAGAGCATGCCGTCAGCACGGTTGGATTCTCCCTGATACCAAATGGCACCACGAATGGCGAAGGGGATATGGGCATACAGCATTCCGTTGTAAAGCTTAGTCGGAGTCTGCTGATTTCCTGTCAGGATTAATCCTTCCGGAAACTCGGGCGGCGCCGCGATGTAGCGGTCGGCCTGCACCGCTTTTTCAGCATCGAAAAACCATTGCGAAATATCCGTCAGATAGTCCGCCATAGCTTGTTTATAAAGAGGAGATGAGGGAAGTGTTTTCTGTACCCGCTGGTGAATGGCAGAGAGCGACTCGATCCCTTCATATCCACAGGGTGGTATCCATGGCTCAATCAGAGTTCCTCCCCACGCACTGAGCAACAGACCGACGGGAACATCGAGATCCTGATGCAGCTTGCGTCCAAAATAATAGGCCACTCCGGAAAAAGATTTAACCGCTTCAGGTGTGCAGGTCTTCCATTGGGCATCAATCTTTTCCATGGGGCTTTCCGAGGGAACCCGCGGGGTGTCGTACAAACGGATTTCCGGATAGTTTGCCGCCGCCATGGCCTCGGCTGCATTTTCGGTGCCCTGCATAGCCCACTGCATGTTGGACTGCCCGGAGCAGAGCCAGACCTCGCCAACGAGTACATCAGTAAACTTCCGCTTTTTAACTTTCGATTTCAGACTGGAAGAGACATTCAGCTCGCGGGCTTTAGACGAGGCCTTCAGCGGATCGAGTTTTACCATCCAGAGTCCATCCCGATCAGCCGTTGTCGTTTTTTTCTGTCCGGCAAACTCGACAGTAACGACCGCATTCGGGTCGGCTTTCCCCCAGACCGGAACCGGTTGCTCGCGTTGAAGCACCATATGATCCGAAAAGACAGAAGGCAGGGTGAGTTCCGCCGCAAGGCAGGGAATTGCGAAAAGTATGGCCAACAGGATGACACAACTTTTTTTAATCATGGGTTTCTCCAAGGTTAGTGATTTAGACGAGCACGGACTTCACGAGACACACTTTAGACCGATCCAGATCAGAATCAATCTCTCATGCCAACAAACCCTAGAACGACGGGACGGCGTCGAGAAGCTGGCGGGTATAGTCGTGCTGAGGGTTGTCGATCACATCGGCGACGGGACCGGTTTCGACAATCTCCCCGTTGAACATCACCGCCACGCGGGCGCAGATATTCCGCACCACGGCGAGGTCGTGGCTGACAAATAGGAAGGCCAGTCCACGGGTAGCGCGCAGTTCCTCAAGTAGTTCAAGGATATCGGCTTGCACCGAGACATCGAGCGCGGATACCGGCTCGTCGGCAACCAGCAAATCCGGTTTCAGCGCCAACGCACGGGCAATGCAGATGCGCTGACGCTGGCCTCCGGAAAACTCGTGCGGATAGCGCCACGCCCATTCGGGCTCCAGGCCCACATCCTCGAAAAGTTCCGCCACGCGTTCACGACGCTCGGCGGTGTTTTTGCCGATCCGGTGCACTTCCAGCACATCGATAATAGCGTTGCCCACCTTCATGCGTGGAGTAAGCGATCCGTATGGATCCTGGAAAACCAGCTGCACTTCCTGACGATAGGTTTTCAGCTCACTTCTATTGAACTTCGAAACGTCGTTTTCCTTGAAGACGACCTTGCCGGAGGCGGGGATCTTGAGCCGAATGATTGCCTTGCCGAGCGAACTTTTGCCGCAACCGCTCTCCCCGACCAATCCAAAGATTTCTCCGGGCGCAATCTCCAGCGAGACATCCTTCACGGCATGCACGGCATCCTCGCCGTGGCCATACACGACATTCAGCTTTTCGACTTTCAGCAAACCATTCATGATGAGTCTCTACAGAATAATTATGAACAGAATAATGCAACTGCTCCGTTCAAATGGAATTATTCTGTTCTTAATCATTCTGTTTAAATTCCGTGGGGTGGAGGCGCGGGACGGCGGCCATGAGTTTCTTGGTATAGTCATGCTGGGGATCGTAGAGGATTTGCTTGGTTCCTCCCTCTTCCACAATGCGGCCTTTCTGCATGACATAGACGCGATCGGCCAGATCGGAAACGATACCGAAGTTATGGGTGATCATCAAAACGGAAAGCCCGACCTTTTCGCTAAGTTCGGAAAGCAGGTTTAGGATTTCGCGCTGGACCGTGACATCGAGTGCGGTAGTTGGCTCGTCGGCCACGAGCAGTTCGGGCGAACACGCCAGCGCCATTGCAATCATGCAGCGCTGCAACTGGCCGCCACTCATTTCGTGCGGATAGGCTCTCGCCAAACGATTCGGCAAATGGACCAGGTCGAGCAAGCGGTTGACTTCCGCTTTACGGTCGATTCCCTTGCGATGCAGCTTGAGGGCTTCCTCGACCTGCCAGCCGACCGTGAAGACCGGGTTGAACGAAACCATCGGTTCCTGGAAGATATAGGAGATCTGGCTACCGCGAATATTTCGTAATTCCGGATCGGAAAGCTCCAACATATTTTCGTTGTTAAAGACCACCTGCCCGCCCGCATAGGTGGCGGCGCGGGGTGCCAGCTTGGTAAGCGCAAGCGCACTAATGCTCTTTCCGCTACCGCTTTCGCCGACCAACGCAACGGTCTCGCCGCGACCAACCGTGAACGAAACCCCGTCGACGGCCTTCACCAGCCCGTCGCCATGCCCGAAATGAACACTCAGGTTTTGCACCTCTAGTATATTTTCTATATTTGCCATTTTCAAAGGCCGGCTAGAAGCCGGCGATACGTATCGCCGCCCTCTTGGCGGCTCCATCAGTCATTAAGCCTTGGATCGAGGGCATCGCGCAGGGCATCGCCCAAAAGGTTGAAGGCCAATACGAGAAGGAACAGCGCAATGGTCACAAAAGTCATTTCCCACCACATGCCCTGCCAGAGGCGCATGCGCGCGGAGTCGATCATCAGCCCCCACGAGGGTTCGCCCTGCACACCGATACCAAGGAAGCTCATGATAACCTCCGTTCCGACCGCCGCCGGGAAGCGCAGCGAAAAGGTTACGATGATGACGTGCGAAATATTGGGCAGGATGTGCTTGAACATGATGCGCCCGGAGCCGAGTCCAAGTGCCTTGGCGGCCTGCACATAGGTCTGTTCCTTATGCTTCATCACCTCGCCGCGCACGAGACGGCATAGCCCGACCCAGGTGGTCAGGCCAATCCCGAGATAGACGCCCAGCAGTCCCTTGCCGGGCACCACCATGGCAATGGCGAGAATAAACAGCAGGCCGGGCATGGAGGCGAAGGTGGAATAGAGCCACACGATAAAGTCATCGACCTTCCCGCCGAAGAAGCCGGCCAGACAGCCCAGAATCACCCCGATCGGAATGGCGATGAGCGAGGTAATGATGCCAACCTTGTAGGCAATGCGTACGCCTTGCACCAGTCGCGCCATCACATCGCGTCCCAGCCCGTCGGTACCCATCCAATGGATGGAACCGGGCGGTTGGTACATTTTATCGAGGTCGGTCATCTGATAGGCTGGCGTGATATCCTTGATCTCGTGGTAGCGATAGACCCCCTCGCCATAGATCGCCAGCAGCGTAAAGAAGATCACCAGCCCAAGACAGACCATGGCCATTCGGTTTTTTCTCAACCGTTGCCAGGCATCGCCCCAAAGGCTATGTGATTTGTTTTTCATCGTATTGCGAAATTATTTTAACTTCACCCTTGGGTCGGCGGCGGCGTAGCAAATGTCCGTTAGCAGATTGGCAACCACAAACATGAGCGCTCCGATCAGAACCAATGCCCGCACTACATCGATATCGGACGAGAGCACGGCCGTTACGCCGAGATATCCAAGCCCCGGAATACCGAAGAATTTTTCGAGCAGCAACGAGCCGGTGTAGAGGAACGGGATGGCGATCACGACATTGGTGATGATCGGGATCATGGCGTTCTTGAGCACATGCACAAACAGGACACGAGGCTTGGAGACGCCCTTGGCAAAGGCGGTGCGGACATAGTCCTTATACATTTCATCGAGCATGATCGTGCGATAGAAACGGATATTGGAACCGAGGCCGCTGACGATTCCAATGATGGCCGGCAGAAGGAGGTAGCGTGCGGATTCGTAGCCCCACACGGGGAAGATCCCTTGCTTGTAGGCGAGGAAATACTGGCCGACGATGATGAAGACGAGATAGTTGATGCTCATCAGCGCCACGGCCGTCACCACAAGGAAGCGGTCGAGGAACTGGTTGCGGAAAAAGGCGCAGATCAGAGAGAGGCTGATGGAAACAACCAGTCCAACAACAAAAATCGGGATCATCAGCGAAAGCGAAGGAGGAACGCCGTCGAGCAACAGCTTGGAAACCGGTTGTTTGAAATGCTCGGAAAAGCCCAACTCGCCACGGGCCAGCTGCCCGACATAGAAAAAGAGCTGCGAATCAAACGGGTTGCGAACCACCCGGTTCAGTTCAAGCCGCTGGATTTCCAATGGCTGGAGGCCGGCCTTGAACCCCTCGTTTTCCAATCCATGAAAACGCACCTTGGCGGTTTTCCAATCCTTGGAAGAAAGCGACTGCCCGACCAACGTGCCTTCGCCCCGATATTTTATTTTCCATTCGTATTCGGTGCCGTCTTTCAATGCAAAAGCCAACGGATTGATTTCAGTGCCGGGCTGGATCGTGACGGTTGCGGCCTCGGCGGAATAGACGGCGTTCGACCAGTTTCGCCAGCGTCCCGCCCCTTCGGAAAAGTCCTGCTCTTCATAGGCCCTCATCTTTGCGCGGGCACCGAAAAAAAGTGGCTTGTTCAACCCGCGTTGCTCATCGAAGTTTTCGAGCATTTCGAGGGTCACGTTCTTGCCGAGCGCAATCGCCGCCAGATCGTTGGGCACTATGTTGAACAGGGCAAACGTTACGAGCACAACCCCGATCACCGTCGGAATCATCTGCAGAATTCGCCTGAAAATATATTTCAGCATGCCTATTTCCGCCCCGTCATATCGAGCTTGGTTTCGCCATAGGATTCAAACCATGCTTTGCGCGCATTGTTGTTCACCCGGCGGTACTTTCCCATGCCGTAGGGAAAATCGTGAGAGACATAGTTTTCGAGCCAGCTGTGCTTGAGAGCATAGCCCATTGGCTGGTACATAAAAATCCACGGGCAGTCTTCGACAATGACGCCGGCCATTTTTTCATAGATCGCGGTGCGTTCCGGCGTGTCCTGCAGGGTGCGGATCTCTTCGTACATCCGGTTGATTTCCGCATTGCGGTAGTTGGCGTGGTTCGGTCCGGGTGACTCGTTCTTGCTGTAGAAGAGTTGAAAGAAGTTTTCGGCATCGGGATAGTCGGCCACCCAGCCCAGGCGGAACATCTGCGACTGGCGGCGGTTCATTTTTTCGATAAAGGCCGGCCAGGTATTGTACGAGGCTTTCAGCACAATACCGATTTTTTGATACATGTCGGCCATCAGTTCCATCGACTGCCGCGTGTTGGAGTCGGCGCTGCCCAGCTCCATGGTCAGCACCAGGCGCTTTCCGGTCTTTGGATCCTTTCCCTCCGGATAGCCCGCCTCGATGAGCAGTTGCCTGGCCTTGTCCAGATTGAAGGCATAGGGCGACGGTTCCTTGAGACTGCCAGCCAGCGGCTGCGGTACCGGCCCGCCGATGGGATACAGGCGATAGTTCATGAACTGGTTCACCTGGTCGAAATCGTAGGCGCAGCTCAGCGCCTGCCGCAGCTTGCGGTTGCGCAGGTTTTGCGCCGGATCGCCGCTTTCGCCGACCACCGGGTCATCCCAGTTGAAGCCTAGATAATAGACGTCAAGCGTCGGCGAAGAAATCAGATCGATGTCGCGCTCGCCGAGTGAATCATTCAGTTTTTTATCACCGGTGATGACCGCATCCCAATTATCGCGCGTAATGGCGGATACCCCCAGTTGGCCGGAGAGGAACATCATCCAGGCCGTGGTGCTGTCCTCGATCACATATTGCACCACGCGATCGATAAAGGGCATCTGCTCTCCGGCATCCTTCAGCAGTCCGACGGCTTCCTGTTCCGGGGTTCCAGTGGTCGGATAGGTTTCGATGCGCCCGGTTTCCACCCATTTCGGGCTACGTACAAATTCAATGCGGGAATTGCGGCGCCATTCCACCAGCTCATAGGGACCGGTGCCGACCGGATTGTTCACAAAATCCTTGCCGTAGAATTCCACGGCCTCGCGCGGCACGGCAAAGCTATAGTGCATGGCCAGAATGTAGAGCAGCTGCGGATAAGGCTCGGTCAGCGTGATCTGTAGCGTGTGCGAATCGGGCACCTTGAGCCCTTCCACCACCATGCCGTAGTCGGTCGACTCCTTGCTCTTCGAGGCGTCATGAAATGCATTGATGCCTTTGATCCGCTTGTTGTATGCCCAGAAGCCGGAGGAAACATTCTTCACATCGGCGACGCGCTTGATGGAATAGGCAATGTCACCGGCAACCAGTTCGCGCCCCTTTCCATCGGGAAAACACGGATTGTCGTGGAAATAGATGCCCTTGCGGATCTTGAAGGTGTAGACGAGGCCATCGTCGGAAATATCGGGCATGGCTTCCGCCAGCAACGGAATCACCTTGTAGGGGCGGGCAAGATAGTCGTATTCAAGCAGCCCTTCGTAAATGCGCGCAATGGCCATCGACGAGGAAACCTCTCCGGCAGATGCCGGATCCAGACCCCGGATAGGACTGGTCCGGGAATAGGCAACCGTTTCGTTCCCAGACAATGGAACCGGATCCTTTCCCCTGCACCCCGAAAAAAGAAAACTCCCCAACACAGCCAAAAGGAAGGCCTTGGGGAGTCGTCGTGATGGAAGCCGGAACCTCATTCAGGGAACTCGGCTTTGGGCTACATTTCCTCTTGCGGTTCCGCGGCGACCGGTTCCTCCGCTGGAACAACCAGATCAACGGCATCGACCGGCTGGGTCTGCATAGCGGCGGGCTGTGCAACCGGAGCAGGAACCTGCTCCATCAAGGTCTTGTCCTTCTGCGCGAAAAGCACGCCCAGCAACAACGTGTTGGCCATAAAGACGATTCCAAGAACCACCGTCGCCTTGCTCAAAACGTTTCCAGCGCGCGCACCAAAGAGCGACTCCCCTGCCCCGGCGCCGAACGCCAGGCCAAGACCTTCGTTTTTTGATTTCTGCAACAGAATCAGACCCATGAGCAACAGGCAACAGAGCACCTCTACCACTATAAACAATGCTTTAAGAAAAATCATAATTCGTTCCTTTTTGAGGAACTGCCAGGCAGTTCCGGTTAATAGTTATTCGTTATTGGTTATTAGGTGGTTCAAAGCCAAGCGCGGTGACTATATTCCCGAATAACTAATAACAATTAACTGATAACTCTCCCTAACTACATCCCCGCTTTGACAATGCCGGCAAACGAAACTGCGTCGAGTGCCGCGCCGCCGATCAGTCCGCCATCGATGTCGGGCTGCGCCAGTAGCTCCGGCGCATTGCCCGGCTTCATGCTACCGCCATACTGGATGCGCACGGCATCGGCGGCTTCCGCGCCAACCATGTCCTTGACGATGCCACGGATAAACGCGTGGACTTCCTGCGCCTGCTCGGAGGTTGCGGTTTTGCCGGTTCCGATCGCCCAGACCGGTTCATAGGCAATGACCAGTTCGGTGTAGGCCACGGCCGGAATATCCGCCAAACTGCCGCGCACCTGCTCTTCAACCACCGCTTCGGTGTTGCCCGCCTCGCGGTCTTCAAGTTTTTCACCAACGCACACAATCGGGCGAAGGTTCTTTTCGAGAGCCTTCTTGACCTTCTTGTTAATCCAGAAATCGTTTTCCTTGTAGTATTCGCGGCGCTCACTGTGACCTAGGATGACGTAGCGAACGAATAGCTCCTTAAGCATGGTGTGGGAGATTTCGCCGGTATAGGCCCCTTCATCCTCGGAACTCATGTTTTGCGAACCCACATTGATAAGGGTTTCGGAGACCACATCGCTCACCGCCTTAATGGCTGTGAACGGAGGGCAGAGCACCACGTCGACCTCCTTGCAATCCGCCAATTCAAGCTTGATTGCATTGGCCAGCTCGACGGCCTCCCCGACGGTTTTGTTCATCTTCCAGTTTCCGGCAATAATCTTCTTTCGCATCAACTCTCTCCAATAAAATGGTTATCGTGGGTTTTAATCCAAATTTCCCAATAAAAACAAGCAGGGAACTTAGCGGAACCCCTCCGGCGAAGCAAAGTCCAAAAGCGGAAAAAGGCGCTTAGGTTTATCGTCCTGCCTTTAGGCCGCCCGTCGTGTAGCGCGGGGCGTATAAACCGACGAAGGGCGGGACGACATACTTTTGGCAACTTTCCCCGCCCTTGACTTCACAACCATTTTTCCCTACATCTAAGTACTATAGATTCGGCATTGAAATATTGTGATTCTGATGATCACAAGGGAAGCAGCAAGGCGAGTGGTGTAGAGAACGCTTCGCCCCGGAGGGGTCATGGGCCAACGCAATTGATAATTGGTGAAGCCAATAACGAGCAAACGAGCGGTTCAAGCGTTGCCCTGCCGCCGAAGAACCGCCTCCCTTCCACCTCCGCCAACCCGCTTCGCCGAGGCTTCGCAGGTCAAGAGGCTACGGCGGACAAGCTGGGTAGGCGGTCTCTACACCTTTGCGGTTAATTCTCAATTTTATCCGGCGGATCAATCCCCATGATTAAGACACGCACATTCGAAACGACAGCCCGACTGGTTTCCCAAACCTTGGAACTCCTGCGAAAAAACCTGGCAACCCCGGGGAATCTAATGCTTAGCGGAGGAGCAACACCCTATGCCATTTACAACCAGCTCGCGGCCGCCCCCCGCCCCGTGCATCCCGACCGCACGCTCTTCCTCAGCGACGAACGCATGGTTCCCGCCGATTCGCCCCGCAACAATGCCGCAAACCTGATGCCCATGCTCCGCGCGTTGGAGTGCGAAGACCGCTTTATCCGTGTGGATACCACCCTGCCTATCGAGGAAGCCACCGCCCGCTTTTCCAGCAAGCTTGAACCGCTCGACCGTATCGACCTCGGACTCCTCGGCATGGGTACCGACGGCCATACCGCTGGATTCTTCACATCGGAACAGGCCCACCTGAGAACCGGCGCACTCGCGCTCCACACCGATCGCCCCGACGGCCTGCAGGGTGTCAGCGTCACCCCCGCCCTTTTCCAGCGGGTGGAACGGATCATCCTGCTCGTCACCGGCGAATCCAAGCGGGGGATAATCAGCACCCTGTTAAACAGACCGGGAACCATCCCCGCCGGCATGGCTCTCTCCGACCACCCCCATGCCGAACTGTGGACGGATATCGTTTAACCACGAAATACCTAGCGCGGCCGCGAAGCATAATTTCTCGCAGAGAACGGGTAGCAGTACGAATCGGCACGAATCTTACTAGATACGGCAACTAAATATTGAGATTTTATTTATTCGCCGCAGCAATATCAGCATAAAGCATTTGAAAGATTCGTGGCTCAAAACCCGCCTGAGCCCATTTCATCGCTGAAAAAATTCGCAGAAGTGGGGGGAAATCCATTTCGAGATTACTCTCCGAAATTCAAGAAAAACTTTTTACCACACCCAGAACACCATAATAAACCCTGTTTTTATTCGTCTTACTTACCAGAAACACCCCTACGCCCCACACTTCCATCCCACTTGGCACATGCATTGCTAACAACTGCGTTCGTCTGGACAGCAATGTTGAGGAGAGCTCAACCAGGCGGATACACCCAAATTCAGAATAAAATGTAATGGAGAACAAGAAAATGAAAAAAGAAATGAAAAAAGACGGCTTCACCTTGGTAGAAATCATGATCGTAGTTGCAATTATCGGTCTGCTCGCAGCCATCGGTATTCCTTCTTTCCAGAAGGCTCGTGCTGGTTCCCGCAAGAATGCCTGCATTAACAACCTTCGCCAGATTGAAAGCGCAAAGGAACAGTGGGCCATGGAAAACAATGGTGTAGACGCTCAGGTTGTTACAGGCGACCAGGCTGGTGACTACATCAAAGGCGGTTG
>DAOUQA010000061.1 GCA_030625905.1 Kiritimatiellales bacterium
ATGAGCGGCGAAATCTGCAATTCGAGCTTTACCTCGTCAATATTTTTTTGAAAATTCACGCGATACTCCTACTCTTCGTATGCGGAATAGATCAGGTCGCTGGCGCCTACTTCCGCACAGGCCAGCATGATCTTTTCGTTGATCTTGTATTTCACTTCGCGACCCGACCGGATCAGAATACGCAGGTGGGGATCGGCCTCAATCTCGATGGCCAATTGCTCCGTGAGTTGCTCAAGGGTTACCGGCATCGAGCCGACAAACATCTTATTATCCTTGTTCACCGAGACCACAAGCCGACCGGTAGTATCTTTCGGCACCTTGGCATAGGCCGCCTTGGGAATCTTGACAGACACCTTTTCATCAATGATGGTCGATGCCACAATAAAGAAGATCAGCAGCAGGAAGACCATGTCGATCATTGGAGACATATCGACTTCGATGTCTTCATCATCGCGGTTAGTATCAAGTCTCATGTTTGGCTTCGCCTTTTAATCTAAACTTTTTATTTTTAGAGACCGGGTGGCGTTGGTTTGAACCCCAGAATCAAAATCCACCCATCGAAAATAGTCTCTATTCGCCTTCCATATGTTCGAGGGTTTCAAGATCCATGAAGACGACGGGCTTCTTGCCGGTTTCAAGGGCGTCGAACAAGAAGCCAATATTGCGGCCAAGCGTGGCGAGGGTTTTCTGGAAACCCTTCTTGAAATAGAAGAAGAAGAACATTGCCGGGATGGCGATCACCAGGCCGGTCGCCGTTGTAATCAGAGCCTCGCCAATGTTTTCAGCCAGCAGTTCCGGCTTGCCCATGCCCTGCGTGCCCATGGTGTTGAAGGCCTTGATCATACCCGACACGGTACCCAGTAGCCCGAGCATCGGCGCGCTGGCTCCGATGATCGAGAGCAGGTCGATCGGCTTCATGAGCTGGGACATCTGCTCGACCGAAGCTTCCTCGACCGACTCTTTCACCTTGTTAGAGTCGATCTCCACTTTGCCGTCAAGGCAACGTTCAAGGCCGGCACCGAAGGTATTGGCAAACATCGACGGATGCTTGCGGCAATAGATGAGCGCGGTCTTGACCTTCTTGCCGAGCATCATCTCAAGCAACTCAGGCATTTGCTCGGTGTGCAATAGTTTTTTGGATCGTAAGTTAATGAAGTTCTGGATCACCAAAATCGTCATGGTGAACGAGAAGGCACCGAGCGGCCACATCGCCCATCCGCCCGTCTTAATCAGCGAAATCAGGTTTGTTTTTTGCTCTAGCCCCGCCGCTGCCTCGGCTTCGATGCCTGCACCTTGAGCCAATACCGTTCCCGCCACAAGCAACAGCGCCATTATAAAGAGTCCCTTTTTCATTCTATCTTCCTCCGTTTTCTTATTCAGATTCCATTTCCGCAGTTGTATTCACATCGTTGGTCGAAGCCGTGTTTCCGGAGTGGGCAGCTTCCACATTATTGGTCGAAGCCGTATCTTCGGCTAGGGAAGCCGCGTCGGCTTCCTTCTTGGCCTTTTCCTCGGCTTCCTTTTTTTCCCGCTCGGCTTTTTTATCGGCGATCGCGGCTTCGCGTTCCGCGCCACCCAAACTAACCCATAGTTTTTCCGCATCGGCCGCCACGCTGCTTCCAGCGTATATGTTTTTCACCTGCCGGGCTGTATGCAACGACGAATTGGTGGTGATCGCCGAGTTGGAGCCAAGCATGTCCACATAGAGGTTGGCACAGAGCAACTCGCTGGGCGCGAGCCATTCGAGGTCGTTGGCATAGTTGAGAATGATGCCCGAAGCAGTCCAGATCGCATCCTTGGGCCGTTTCTCCGCCCGTTCAATGCAGGCTTGCAGATAGAGCCCCGCCGCCGCGGAGGTCACTTCGCCGCGAATCTTTTTCGCTGTCTCCAAATCGTTTTCAGCGATGGCAACGAGGGCGATATTGGCTTGCCCACGCTGCACCAGTTTGGGATCGCCGGACTCCATCAGGATATTGGCGGCTCTGCGAACCCCTTGGAAATCACCACTTTTGTAGTATGTATCCATCAACATGCAGAAGGCGTCACGCAGGTTGTTGTCCACCACCATGTAGTCCCAAAAGGGTTCCATCAGGGGGTCTAGAATGGAAAGTGCGGCGGAATAATCTCCCGCGTTGAATTGCTGTTCAACGGCCTCGGCATCGTATTTTGGATAGAAGGTAAGGCTTTTGATCTTCGAGGAGGGAACCGTGATGTCCGTATTGGATTTATAGGCCTGAAACGTCAGCTTTCCATCCTCCAGACGCTGGAGAAACACGCGCGCCTGCTTGCCGTTGATCGCCTCGAGCAGGGCGGGTGTGCCAGACTGGGCTTCCGGCTTCTGCGCCACCGCCCCCATCGCGACGAGGGCAATCAAACTGATCCATATCCGTTTCATGATTCGCCCTCCGTCCCGACCGCATCCACCACGTTCGTCTCCGCCATAGTGGATTCCACTGTGTTTGTCTGCGCTTCCGAGGACTCCACCTTGTTTGTCTGCGTTGCGGAGACTTCCTGCATTCCCTTTACTTCAACCGAAACGACAATATTGGTCGTTTCGCCAGTGGCGATAAAGGTTTCGATCTCGGCAACCTCGCCAGCGCCAAGAGCCTTGCGGGCCACTTCGGCCTGCGGCAAGTCGTTCACGTAGGGCTCCAAGAGCATGGCGCGATAGGTGTTCATCCGATCTGCTTCAAAACCCAGCTTCTGCAGACAGCGCGCACTGGCAAGATAGGCCTCAGCCGCCCAGTAGCCGCCAGCATGCCCCTTGTACTGGAAGTAGGTGCGCTGGTAGAACCCGAAGGCCTTGCGCAAATTTCCGGCGTTTTCCTCCACCTCCCCGAGTTGGAAGGTAGCCTGCGCCACCGGCTCGCCGCGCCAGGCGGGAATACTCAGGATGTACATGTTGGCAACGCGCGCCTCGGAAACCTTGCCTTGCTCGAACAAAACCTTGGCTTTCATCAGATACGCCCATGCCACATCGCGGTCGTGGCCGTAGGTTTCCAGCGCCTCCTCAGCGGTCTTGAGTGCGCCATCATAGTCCTTTTCGTTGTACTGGCCATAGCCACGCAACCTGTAGGCCGCGCGCATGAAATCGGAGTCCTCGAACTGGGTGATGAAGATGGTCAGCAACTCCTCTGCACGGGAATAGTCCTTCATTTCGAACGAGGCGTCGCAGATGGCGGCGAGCACCGGCGGCGAGGCACTTTTCAGATCCGGCAACTCCTTGATCAACCGTTTTCCAAGCTCAATCTCGGAATGGTCGAGCTTGGCCATGGTCACACGTAGGCGGAGCTGCAACACTGGATCATCGGAGGCCTTCAAAGCCGCATGGAGATCATCCATAAGTTGACCTTGCGCCGCGACGCCGAGCCAAACGGCAGACACCTTGACGAGTTTGGGAATCATCATGTCCACCCCGTCCTCTCGAACATCCCCGCCAAATCTAACGATGGCGTCGAGGTAGGTTTTGACGGCTTCATCGACACGACCCTGATGAATCATAGTCTTTCCTATCCAAAACAGGGACTTGGAGATATCGGCCTCGGCGCTCCACCTATCGAGATAGGCCTGAACCACCGTAATAATCTCTTCGTATTTGGCATCGATATCGGCGTCGGAAGTCAGCGAATCGGCGTCGGCCTCGAAGACCTCGGCCATCTGGAAGATGGCATAGGTAGCCTGTCTGGCCTTCTTGGCACTCGCAACGGCCATTTTATAATCCGCAACGGCTTTTTCGAGATAATCGGGCTTGTCGTAGACCACGCCGGCACCATATAGGTCGCCTCGCATGCTACAGGCACTGGGGAAGATGGAAGAGTCGGGATAGTTCTTGATCACCAAGCTGAAGCGTTCGAGTGCCTTGGCGTATTTTTCCATACCGAAGAAACAGATCCCGCCTTGGAAATAGGCTTCGTCGACCCAGTCCCCATCCGCGAATTCGTGCACATATTTCTCGAAGATCGGCCAAGCCTCGTCATATTTCTGAAGGAAGAGCTTCGACATGCCGTACCAATAGAGTGCATTGCTCTCCTGATGCGACCCCGGAAACTCGTCGAGCACGCGCTTGAAACCCGCTCCGGACTTTTCGTAGTTAAACAGCATCAGATCTGCGACACCCTGCATGAAGTAAAGTTCAGCGTCATATTTCACGATATTCGAGCCGTTGGTGCGAACAAAACCGTCGAGATAGGGCAGTAACGCCTTGACCGACTCCAGCTCTTTCTCTTGCTGGTAGTGACCCGTAAGCATATAGGCGATCTGACGAGGAGTGACCCCCTCCTTGCATTGGCCCATGTAGTCGAACCCGCGCTTTTCGGCTTCGGCCACTTCATCAAGGTTTTCGATCAGGACGGTAAGCACCTCGTAGATGGAGCGTTCGCCCAGTTCGCTCTCGGGATCCGCCCCATAGACTGTATCAAAAAACCGCACGGCCTCCCAATAGCGGTCGACTTGCTGGTAGATCTGCGCCACACGGTAGTCGATATTACTTTTGTAAGGTTTAAGTTTCTCCAACGCGGCAATCAGCCTTTCAAGCTCGATTATCTCCTTGGGCGTCTCCTCCTCCGGCTCAGGTTCCGCCCCCTTCTCTCCCACCTTTGTCTCGCCTTCGTCGTCGCTACCGAAAAACAGCTGTTCGCCCTCGGTCATCTCCATACCTTCTTCCGGCGTAAGATCGGCTTCGATGCGCATGGTGCGCAACCGCTCCCGCTGGTATGCAATGACCTCGTCGCGCGGAAGGATCATGCGGTAAAGCGGAAGGGCGCTATCGTATTCACCCGCCTCGTAGAGCGCTAGGGCGGCATTCATCAGCGCCATGTTTACCCGGATATCATAACGTGCTTCGGTGCGGTAGAGTTGCGGGATCCAGGCCGTGATCCGACCGAAATCAGGAATTTCGATCAGGGCATTGACGACCTGCATAATGGCATATCCCTTGCGCTGTCCGTCCGTCGTGTTTTCGATTACATAAGTAAAGGGCTCGATACTCTCCGCCCAATCCTCAATGCCGAAAAATGCCTCGCCAAGCGTCAAATGCAACAGGATCAGTTCGTCTGGTGTATATTCCGGATCGATCTCATCAACGTCGATAGAGCGCGTCGCCACGCCTTTGTCGGAGGAGATCGCTTTCAAAACTACAACCGGATTTTCGTTATATTCCAATGCGTTGGTGACAGCCGTTACGCAACTTTCATAGGCATCGGAGTCAGGGGCATCGCCGGGTTCGGGGGGCTTCCCGTATTCGTAATAGCAGGTGGCGAGCATCTTCATCGCCTGGCGGGGATGCTTTCCCAGCGGCGACTCAATATATGCCTGCAACACCTCGGCCGCCTCTTCAAGCCGATTCTCCTGAATAAGGATGGCGGCGAGCCTAAAGCGGATATCCTGCGCAATCGTGATCACCCGCGGTGCCTTCGACTCCTCGATCGTTTCGAGATAGCGGTACATCATCTCTGCGGCATCGGAATACTTCCCGGCCTCCATCAACTGGAGCGACTTTTTCAGCAGCAACGCAGGACTCATCTTGTCCTCAGCCATAACCGCCGAGCTGAAGAACAGTGCCAATAAAGCGACCCATGCATACCGCCGAGCCGTTGATTTTCCTATGTGACCCATAAAACCCTTAAACGAATTAATCCTTCAGGTTCCCCATCAAACCTGATACCCATCAAAACCGCGCCGTACAAATTGAACCACACAGTATGAAAAATCCACCTTTTTCTTCTTTTTTTAACACCTCAACAACCCAACTGGAAAGTTGTGCCCCCGCATTCCTTTTCACATGGCGAATCCGCTTCCGGAAAACCCAATCCATAAAACTATATTTCCCCTTCGTTGCAGACGGTATAGAGCCAATTAAGCAACGACTCGAAACGTGGGTCGACATTAAGATTTGCCAGATCCGGATCGGTTTTCATCCAATCATAATCGCCATATCCCAAATCGATGGCTTTCGCCAACGCATCGAAGGCCTCATCGAAATGGCGGGTAAGTGCATGGGAGCACCCCAGATTGTACCAAACAAGGTCATCATTGGGCAGTAGCTGGCTCACTTGAAGATCGATGGCCAATCCTTTTTCATAGTTCCCGGTTTTTGTGTAAAGCTCCGCAAGCGCCTGCAAGACCTCAAGGTCTTCCGGCAGGCGCGCGGAAATTTTTTCCAGAAATTCGAGTTCGACCATGTCGTGGCAGGCGCGGCCACGTGTTCTATCTTTGCTCATGACAGCCCCGTTGATGGTTTAGGATACTTTCCGCTTCGTGGGACCGGTGTAGACTTGGCGCGGACGGCCAATGCGGCCATCCGGGTCTTCCTTCATTTCCAGCCATTGTGCAATCCAGCCCGGGATGCGGCCGATGGCGAACATTACCGTGAACATGTTGGTTGGGATGCCCATGGCGCGGTAGGTCAGTCCGGTATAGAAATCAATGTTTGGATAAAGACTGCGGCTCTTGAAGTAGTCGTCCGCCAACACGGCTTCCTCCAATTCCTGGGCAAGATCTACCAGAGGATCCTTCACGCCCATCTGGTCGAGTACATCCGTGCACATTTGCTTGGCTACCTTCGCGCGCGGGTCGTACGACTTGTAGACGCGATGCCCCACCCCCATGAGCCGGAAGCTGTCGTTCTTGTCCTTTGCGCGCTCGATAACCTTCTTCACGTTGCCCCTGTCCTTCTTGAGAATCCGCTCCAGCATTTCGATGACGTGCTGGTTGGCGCCTCCATGCAGCGGCCCCCACAGTGCGCAAATGCCGGCGGAAATAGATGCGTACAGGTTGGCATCGGAACTGCCCACCATCTTGACCACCGATGCAGAGCAGTTTTGCTCGTGGTCGGCGTGCAGGATCAAAAGCTTGTTCAACGCCCTTACACAAACCGGATCCGGCTCGTAGCCGTTGACCGGGGTTCGAAACATCATGTTCAGGAAGTTCTCGCAGTAGCTCAGGTCGTGCCGTGGTTGCACGATGGGGTGTCCAATCGATTTCTTATATGAAAAGGCGGCCGCCGCCCGCATCTTGGAAAGCAGGCGGGTCACCCTGATGTCTATGTTTTCCTTCTTGCTGGTTTCCAATTCCGGATAGAAGGACGAAAGCGACACGGCCATGGCCGAGAGCGTGGCCATTGGATGGGCATGGTCTGGATAGTTGTCGAAGAAGTGGCGCATGTCCTCGTGTAGCATGGAATGGCTGTTGAGATGCGTAGAGAAGATTTGATGCTGTTTTTTTCCGGGGAGCTTGCCATGTACCAGTAGGTAGGCCACCTCCACAAACTCGCACTTTTCGGCGAGGTCGTTGATGTCGTACCCGCGATACCGAAGAATGCCCTTTTCGCCATCGATATAGGTGATCTCACTTTGGCAGGAACCTGTATTCACAAAACCGGGATCGTAGGTGATGAGTCCGGTTTCCTTGCGCAACCTGCGGATATCTATGGCTTTTTCGTGTTCGGAACCTTCGAATACGGGCAATTCAATGGTCTTGCCGTCAAATTTAAGCGTGGCTTTCCCTAGCTTGTTTACTTCCGACATCTAAATCTCCTCAGATCTTTCTATTTGGAATGTTCACAAAAATACGGTTCTCCGCCCCGCTTGCAAGATAAAAGAGCAAACGAGGTGCATTCGGGTTTATCCAGAGGGGCTTGAAACCGCCTGTTTTTTTTAATCATTAATGTTGCACGCCCCTGCGCTTTTATGTTTCATCCACGGGTCTTTCAACAAAAGGAACAACGGATATATGGCTAAAAAAAGCAAAATTGCAAAAAATGAACAGCGGATCAAGTGCGCGGCAAAATACCGCACTCTTCGCACTGAACTGAAAAAAAACATCAAGAACCCGGCGACCTCCCCCGAAGATCGCATGGCTGCCGTCCGCAAACTGCGCAAGCTTCCGCTCGATGCCAACCCCAACCGCATTATGAACCGCTGCTCCGTAACCGGCCGACCGCACGCCGTCTACCGGAAATTCGGCCTCTCCCGCATCACCCTTCGTGAAATGGCCTCGGAAGGAAAAATCCCCGGCATGACTAAGGCTAGCTGGTAGCAAATCTCGTTTTGTTGAGAGACCCGAAAGCACCTCGCAAACGCGGGGTGTTTTTTTGTGCCTAGATTCCTGGAAAACATCGGAATCAATACTGAACCGGTGTGGTACCAGCTTCCATTCTGATGGAGCCGGTTGCGCGCTCCCGCAGCCGGGAAGCACGCGCTACACCTGTTGATCGACAACTAACCCCCTTCTCCCCGGGAATGAAATATGAACAAAAAAAGCCGTCCTCGGCGAGGACGGCTTGCAAATTCCACTAAGCTGAAAACTAGGCTTTCTTGACAGCACCGGAGCGCAATGCCTTGGTGGAAACCCATACGCGCTTGACCGTGCCGTTTTCATCCTTGATACGGACACGCTGGAGGTTCGGCTTGAAGGTACGCTTGGTGGCGCTGGTCACGTGGAGACCAATTCCACCTTTTTTCTTTGCCAGACCCTTGCGGACAATACTGCGTCCGGAAATGGTTTTCTTCCCTGTAACTGCACATTCTCTAGCCATCGTAAATCCCTCTGTAAATTTGTTTCAGAAACTCCAGTCGTTTCAGTTAAGAGCTTGGGAATTTAAGGTTTCCCGTCGGCTTTGCAAGGCTAAAAAGCAGGTTTTTAAACCAATTCCGAGAATACCGCATTGCTAACGAACAAGGCCTCCTTCGCCAGAACCAGCCGGGTTTCCAGCCGTTGCAGCAAACGCTCCTCGATCAGGCTTTCGATGATCGGCCCACATAGCTCGTCAACGGTCATTCCGACCAAGCGTTCAAATGCCACAAGATTTACCCCTTCTGTCAATCGCAGCCACATCACCAGCATTTCGCGCGCCTTCTCTTCGGAAGGCAAACACTCAAGTTCATCGAATGGCTTTTTGTTTTTTAGCAGCCGATCGCAGTAGCCTTGCAGGTCGCTGACATTGCCGAAGCGCGCGCCATTCCAGTGCGAGTGGGCGGATGGCCCGCACCCGAAATATTCACCGCCCTGCCAGTAGAGCAGGTTGTGGCGGCATTCGCAACCAGACCTGCAAAAGTTGGAGATCTCATAATGCCTGTAGCCCGCATCTTCCAACAGCGCCTTGACTGCATAATAGTTGTCCGCCTCTTCGTCGTCGCCGGGCGGAACAATTCGTCCGGCATCCCGCTCGCGCGTCATCGGTGCGCCCGGTTCGTAGATCAGGTTGTAGGAGGAAATATGCTCTGGATTCAAATTCACCGCTATCTGCGCGTCTTCGAGGACCTCCTCCTGCGCCATACCGGGAATGCTCTGGATCAAATCAATGTTCACATGGTCGAACCCGGCATCGCGCAACATCTGGAAGCCATCAACGGCCTGGTCGGCTTTGTGGATGCGCCCCAGCAGACGGAGAGCCTTGTCGTTGAACGACTGCACGCCGATCGACACCCGGTTGACTCCCCCCTCCCGCATGATGGCCAGCTTTTCCGGAGTCAGTGTGCCCGGATTGGCCTCGCTCGAAAACTCGACTACGTTGGAGAGGTTGACCGTTCGCTTGATTGCGTCGAACAACGCCGAAAGGTTTTCCGGTTCCAGCGCCGTCGGCGTTCCACCGCCGATAAACACCGTCTCCGGCGCAAACCCCTGCGGCAACCGTTTTAGTTCCAATTCCAAGCATCGGATATAGAGCCCAATATCCGCCCATTCGTCGGGAGTCAGCTTGTAGAAATCGCAATACCTGCATCTCGCAAGGCAAATCGGCACATGGATGTATAGACCTGTCATGGTTGGATACGCTTAAACGCCTCACTTCGGCTCTTCATTACTTGACCCGTGCCGTTGGCACTATTTCCTTCTGGAAATTATGCTTCGCGGCATGGATATGGAATAGGTTATACCACCCACTCCCGTTGGTCGCTAGAGGACACAGAGGAATAGAGAGGAAGAAAACCAAACCAACCATCACTGGCACAACATCATGATACTACAGCCTAATCTCTGGACAAGAGCATACGGGTCGCAATCTGTTTCCCAACCGGTTGGATTGAAAAAGCGGAAAATGTAAAAGGTGGATTCTTTCACATCGGCACATCGCCTACCGGCAGAGGTCTTTCCCGGAAAATTGGCGTGCCCTTCTTTCACACCTGCGCAGGTGTGAATTCACACTTGCGCAGGTGTGGTTTTGACTTTGTTGAAACAGCTAGCCCTTGAACCAGAAAAGCAGATCACCCATCCGCGATCGGTCTGGCCGCCACCTTGTTCCAGTTGGGGTTTTTCGTACAAATACCGGCTGCTTTCTTTGGGGAAGGCCTAGCCAACCGCAAGCTGTTCTGGGCCGCAACGTCCATCACGGCCCGGTTATTCCTGCTCATTCCGGGAATCCATCGAAAAAGCCAAGCAAAAGCAGGAAAAGAAAACGTCCCGATAAACGCACGAGCCGCTCTAAACCAAGGTGCGCCCTCAAAAAACACTGTTTTTAAACCCGAAAAAATATGGCTCCCTCCTCATTTTCGTATGCTTCGTGTCTTTCGTGGTTGGAATCCGATTCAACTTCACCGCATATTACGCACCATGAGTGCAGTAGAGATCATTTGTCGAAATTGCGGGGCCGATGCACTGCTCCATCGCGAGGCGGTCTATGACGGATTCGCCAAAACCGGAGAAAAACTGACCTGCTCAAGCTGCGGATTTGAATATGCCTCCGAAGCGGAAGTCCCGTTCAAATCACACAAAGCCGAACCACAGATTTTTACCGAAGCCGACCGCTCCGCCAAGATCGAGGTTTTTGATGAGGGGGAAAACCGGAAAATTTGCCGCTATTGCGCCAACTATACCGTAAACCCCTTCACGCAGTTCTGCGCCATTCACAAGAAGGAAGTCCAGGCCACCGACACCTGCGACCGGTTTGCTGAAGCTGAAGAAAAGGATGAAGCGGATAGCTTGATTTAAGGGACTCTTTCGCCTGTAGGCAGGGGCCCCCTCACCCGGCGGCGTCCGCACTGCACACTTGCAGCAAACCGGGCAATTGAGCTCAGTGCATTCTAAAGCGGCCTCGAGCTGCCACACTTGTATGTTTTTCCAATCAACTCAATACGGGTAGGGAAAAAGCATTTCGAGAATGGGCGCTTTACCCGTCGGAGAAATGCTTTTTCCCGTGAAAGGAGTTGTGCAATCCTCGTAGAGGA
>DAOUQA010000235.1 GCA_030625905.1 Kiritimatiellales bacterium
GGCTCGGGCAAGACCAGCCTGCTGCGCATTATGGCCGGACTCGACGACCAGTTCATCGGCAGTTGCCACATCGCCAAAAATGCCAAGGTCGGCTACCTCGAACAGGAACCGAAGCTCACCCCCGGCGGAAGCGTTCAGGAAGTGGTGATGGAGGGCGTGGCCAGCCAACAAGCCAAACTCGACCGCTACGACGAAATCTGGGAGCTGCTCGGCGGCGACATTCCCGACGAGGAATCCGACAAGCTCAACAACGAGGTCGCCAAGCTACAGGATGAAATCGATGCCCAAAACCTGTGGGAGCTAGACCGCCATGTCGAAATGGCGATGGATGCGCTGCGTCTTCCGCCCTGCGACCAATGCGTCGATGTACTCTCCGGCGGCGAAAAACGCCGCGTGGCGCTCTGCCGACTGCTGCTGCAAAA
This sequence comes from Kiritimatiellales bacterium, assembly GCA_030625905.1. Classification (GTDB taxonomy): domain Bacteria; phylum Verrucomicrobiota; class Kiritimatiellia; order Kiritimatiellales; family Pontiellaceae; genus Pontiella. The sequence goes on from DAOUQA010000235.1 coordinate 423, forward strand.
CCCCGACGTGCTGCTGCTCGACGAACCCACCAACCATCTCGATGCGGAGTCGGTCGGATGGATGGAAGAACACCTCAAGCGCTTCACCGGAACACTCATCGTCGTGACCCACGACCGCTACTTCCTTTCCAACGTCACCGAATGGATTCTCGAACTTGATGCCGGACGCTGCTTCCCCTACAAGGGCAACTATGAAGCCTGGCTGGAGCAGAAGCAGATCATTGCCGAAAAGACGCAGAAAATGAATGCCTCGCGCAGGAAGCTGCTCAAGCAGGAGCTTGACTGGGTGCGCATGAATGCATCGAGCCGCCTGACCAAGAACAAGGCGCGGCTAAAGCGCTACGACGAGCTCGCCTCGCAGGAATTCGATGCGGCAGAGGAAAACCTTGCCATACAGATCCCGCACGGTCGCCGCCTCGGCACCAAGGTTGTCCAAGCCAACGACCTTTCAAAAGCCTTTGGTGACCGCCTGTTGTTCGACGGCGTCAACTTCGACCTGCCGCCCGGCGGCATTGTCGGCATCATCGGCGGAAACGGCACGGGCAAGACCACCCTCTTCAAGATGATCACCGGTCAGGAATCCCCGACCTCCGGAACGCTGGAGCTGGGCGACAGCGTCGACATTTCCTACGTCGACCAGTTGCGCGACGACCTCGATGCTAACAAAACCATCTGGGAAGAGATTTCCAATGGAGAAGAGACCATCGAAGTCGGCGGCCGCGAGATGGGCAGCCGTGCCTACTGCGCACGCTTTAACTTCAAGGGGTCGGAACAACAGAAAAAAGTCGGTATCCTCTCCGGCGGCGAGCGCAACCGCGTCCACCTCGCCAAGCTGCTGCGTAGCGGCGGCAACCTGCTGCTGCTCGACGAGCCGACCAACGACCTCGACGTCGCCACCCTCCGATCATTGGAAGAGGGTCTGATGAACTTTGGCGGCTGCGCCGTGGTCATCAGCCACGACCGCTGGTTCCTCGACCGCGTCGCCACCCACATCCTCGCCTTCGAGGGCGACGAAACGATCTGGTTCGAGGGCAACTACGAAGCCTTCAAGGAACACATGCGCAAGGAAAAAGGCGACAACTGGCAACCCCACCGCGTCCAATACCACCCCCTCAAGAACGGGTAATACCATCAACAAAAACCTTCTGCCGAAAATTAAACGCAAAGATGCCAAGAACGCGGAGGATCGCAAAGAAAGTACAGCAAGCAACTGTTTCCTTTGCGAAACTTTCCGGTCTCTGCGCCTTTGCGTTGAGAAGTGCTGATACGCGGAAAATGTGCCGAGTAGTTTTTACGGAAGCTATTAGAGCCAAATATAAACGTCGGGTGAAAAGCACACCGAGCGACAGAGCCTCTCATTTGTGGAATGCTCTATACCCCAAACAACCCGGAGAGGAGCTTGTTGAGGCGGGGGATTCCCATGGCCTGGAAGTCGGCGATGTCGGATTGCCGCACAAGGCGCAGAACACGGACGAATAGCAGGGAGACAAGCAGATAGAGCATCCCCACGGCAAAGAGTAGGCCGATGTTAGACCAATCATCCTCAAATATTTCAAACAGCCGAACCTGCCGGGTGATCCAAAAAAAGGCGGCGGCTTCCAGCACCAGCACGGACACGATGCGAAAGAAGAATTTTATCGGGAAATAGATTCCACCGATGATGTCCCGCGCCACTAGAAGGCGCGGCGTAATGGTGATGAAAAAGGTGCCGGCCACGGCAACTACCCCGCCCCATACGCCCCAGCGCAGATGTATGATCAAAAGCCAGTCGAGGGTCAGGTTAACGGCAATCTGGAGCATCATCATCGGCAGCATGTTGTGCGCTTTTTCCTTTGCCTTGAGCGCCGTCGAAAGCGGAATGGAGATGAGCGGAAACAACAATACGATGCAAAATACGGAGGCGATCCGGCCAGCTTCGTCCATCTCGCCCTTGTAAATGATGTGGTAGGCCACCGGCGAGAAAAAGGCTCCCAGCACGGCGGCGGGTAGCGAAACCATGATCAGTAGTTTGTAGTACGAGGAGATCAACCGGCCCAGGCAGTTGTTGTCCTTCACATAGGCCTCGGCGAAGGCAGCGGTGAACAGCGACAGCAAAGCCAGTGGAATGAAGGTGACAATGGTGAAGGACAGGCTGTAGCCAAGGTCGTACACACCGGCCACCGTTGTTCCCGCGGCGAAGGCGAGGAAGAAGATCTCGGAATACTTGAACATCGCCATGCGAAGGATTGCGCTCAGCATGGCGGTTCCGGAAAACTTTAGCGCACGGCGCTTGCCGATGCCGTACGGCAGGTTCTTTTTCCAGGCCAGCCCGCGCACATGGCGGACTAACAACGCGGCCCCCGTCGCGTAGACCAGCCCGATGGAGAGCATCTGGACATAGAAAACGGTGGAGACCTCGGGACTGGCCGCCAGCCAAATGAAAAGCAGCACAAGCCAGACCACTCCCTGGATGACGGAGAGCAGCGCCACGGTGCGCGTCCTAAACATGGCGGTGAAGACCGTCGCGATAAATTCCTTGAGCAACCGCACCCCGACCAGCCCGCAGGCGAGCATGAGGTAGAATCTGAAATGTTCGACCTGCTCCGCATTGAACACTCGCTGCAGCGGTGCGGCCAGATTGAATAGCAACCCGGTTACGGCGCACATGGCCGTGAACTGCAGCGCGGCGGA
>DAOUQA010000097.1 GCA_030625905.1 Kiritimatiellales bacterium
AAACCGATCCCCGCACCGGAACCCATAGTGGCGGCACCGGAACCCGAGCCCAAACCCGTAGTGGCCGAGCCCAAGCCCGCCGGAGCCGAGCTCAACCCATTGGTTCTCGTGCTGGATAAAACCAAGAAGCAAGGCACCTACGACGAGATTCCCGGCGTGCTTCGTCGCGCCAACCCCGGCCTCTACCAGCTCGTGCTGATCGTCGGCGATATCGAGGAGCCGATCTGCCTGGTGCGCGGAAAGAAAGCGCAGATGGAGAGCTATTTGAACCGGGCGATGCTCATCAAAGGAAAGAAATTCTGGGCCAAGGATGTCGACCTTCCGATTCTCCAGCCGATCAAGATTCATCTCGATCCAATCCTCACGGAATAATTTCGAATTCAAAACCCGGCACGGCCAGAGACAAAAGAAACTCAACGCAAAGACGCCGAGTCCGCCAAGTTTCGCGGAGCAGTGCCTTTGCGGTTCTTAGCGCTCTTTGCATCTTTGCGTTGAGGGAAATATGCATAAAACAATGAAAGTGTTGATGGACATACTCTATCCGCGCCGTTGCCTCGGGTGTGGTGTTTCGTCGCCCGAAACCTTTCGGTATATTTGCTGGGACTGTTGGTCGGATGCGGCGCAGGTTGAAGCCCCCTTTTGCGATCTTTGCGGCGACCCCGTGGCCGGGGCGGTCGACCACGATTTCATTTGCTATTCCTGTTCGGCCAAAACGCCCGCCTTCGACGGCGCCCGTTCGGCCGCCCGCTACGACGGGGTGGTGGGCGAAGCCTTGCGGCAACTCAAATACGAGAAGGCACTCTGGCTCGCGCCCGATATGGCGGAATTACTGCACAACTGCCTCGCGGCCGAATATCCCGGCCGCCTATTCGATTTGATCGTGCCGGTGCCGCTCCACCATGTCCGCCGCCGCGAGCGTGGTTACAACCAATCCGCCGTGCTTGCGCGCGAACTGGGCCGCCGCTTGGGCTGTCCAGTGCTACCCGGTATGCTCAGGCGAATCCGCCCAACCACCACACAAACGAATTTGACAGCGAAAGAACGGCTTAGTAACGTGGTAGACGCTTTTCAACATAGAAGGGCAAAGCAACTAACCAACCGGCGCGTTTTGCTCGTCGATGATGTAATGACCACGGGTGCGACCGTGAATGCCTGTGCAAAGACCCTTAAGAAGGGTGGTGCTGCATCCGTTCATGTGATCACTGCGGCGCGTGGATAACGAGAGGATTTGATATGGCTCTGTTTGGCAGCAACAAGAAGAACTATTCGACCATCACCGTCAAGAAGCGCGATATGCCGGATGGGCTGTGGATGAAATGCCCCTCCTGTGGTGAGATCGTCTACAAGGAAGAGGTTTCCGCCAATCTCGAAGTCTGCACCAAGTGCGGCCACCACTTCACCCTCGCGCGCCAGGCGCGCATCGACCTGTTCTCCGACGAGGGCACCTTCAAGGAGTGGGCGGGTGGGATCAAGTCGGTTGATACCCTTGGCTTCACCGGCAAGCAGTCGTATGTCGACAAACTTGAGGCCAACCAGAAAAAGTCCGGATGGGACGATGCCATTACCGTCGGTGGCTGCAAGCTGGACGGACGCGACATAGGCTTGGGTGTCATGGACTTTTCCTTTCTCGGTGCCAGCATGGGCAGCGTGGTCGGCGAGCGCGTCACCTGCCTCATCGAACGCTGTACCGCCGAAAAGCGCCCGGTGCTGATTTCCTGCGCCTCCGGCGGCGCGCGCATGTACGAAGGTTTGCTCAGCCTCATGCAGATGGCCAAGACCAGCGCGGCGCTCGCTCGCCACGCCGCCGCCGGGCTGCCCTACATTCCGATCCTTACGCATCCCACCATGGCTGGCGTCATGGCCAGCTTTGCCACCCTTGGAGACCTCATCGTGGCCGAACCCAAAGCCCTTATTGGATTCGCCGGGCCGCTCGTCATCAAGGAAACCACCCAGCAGGATCTTCCCGAAGGCTTCCAGCGTTCGGAATTTCTGCAAGAGCACGGTCTGATCGATATGGTTGTTCCGCGCGGCGAACTCCGTGACCGCATGATCCTCATCCTCGAATATCTCTGCGATAAATAGTTCATTCGTTGCAAGACAGGTTTTTTCCATGAACAAGGGCACACCATGCGAGCAGCTTTTCAAGCGCACGACGCAGGGGATCAAGCCCGGGCTGGATATCATTACAGGGCTGCTTCAGGCATTGGATAATCCACACCACAAGCTTGCGGTCGTCCACGTGGCCGGTACCAACGGCAAGGGTTCTGTCTGCGCAATGCTTGAATCCGTGCTGCGTGCCTCCGGCTTCAAGACCGGCCTCTACACCTCGCCGCACCTGATCGACTTTTCCGAGCGCTTCCGCATCAACGGGGCTCCAATCTCCGGTGAAAAACTTGAAGGCTATATCCAGGCATTGGAAGAAATCGCCGATCGGGTCGCCGGGAAAATCGGCCAGCGTCCCGCGACCTTCTTCGAAATCTCCACGGCGATCGCCTTCCAATATTTTGTCGACGAGGCCGTCGATATCGCCATCATCGAAACCGGTATGGGCGGCCGCTGGGATGCGACAAACGTGGTTATCCCGCTTGTTTCCGTCATAACCCATATTGATATCGACCACACCAACTACCTTGGCGACACCATCGAGGCCATCGCCACCGAAAAGGCCGGGATCATCAAGCCCGGCCGGCCTGTTGTCTCTGCGCCGCAAACGGAGGAAGTGATGAACGAACTCCGGGAACCCGGCGTTCCAATCATTTATGGTTCCGAAGCGGTTTCGGTGGTAAAGGTCGGCAATCCGCAGAAACTTAAAATCGAAACACACTCGCGCAACCTGCCCCCGATCAACCTGCCGCTACTCGGCGAATGCCAGCGCGAAAACTGCGCCGTTTCGGTCGCTGCGCTCGAAGTGCTTGCCGATATGCTGGGGGTTGATCTGGAGTTCAAAAAAGGCCTGGAGTCGGTGGAGTGGGGGGCGCGTTTCCAAATGCTTGAAACCGATCCTCCCGTGATTCTCGATGGCGCGCACAATCCGTCCGCCGGCAAGGCGCTGGCAAAAACGATCAGGGAAAACTATCCAAAGCATAAGGTCGGTTTTATCCTCGGCTTTCTCGACGACAAGGAATCGGTCGGGTTTTTGCGCGAAATCAAGCCCCTCGTTTCCAAGGCTTGGACCCTTTCGATCAATGCTCCGCGCGGCACGACCGCCGAGCATTCCGCAATCCAATGTCGGCTTGCGGGAATCGAGGCCATGCCCTCCGAGGTTTCCAGCGCATGGAAGGCCGCCCGCAAGTGGGCCTCTGCCGAACCCGATCGGTTGGTTTGCATCACCGGGTCGCTCTTCTTAAAACAGGTGTTTGCCCAAGCTGGGTGCGCATAAAAGGAAGTGCTGGGCAGGTGCTTCCTTTCGGGGTATTCGTTGCGCCCCGAAGAGTTCCGCTGATGTATTTTTTCGTCTAGTTGCCGAACTCTTCGGTAGTAGGCATTTGTTTCTGTACTTTGTTGGTGGGGAGCAAATGCTTGTACTCCGGCGGGAAAACCAAGGGGTTTCCATGAAGCACGGGCAGATCGACGGGATCAAAGAGGGCGTTGGGAAATAGTTTACATTTATTCGGATCGGTTGCGGGCGGCGTATCCCAACCGGTATTGCCGAGGGGTCTCGTTCATCGTTTTCCGGAAGCAGCGGGTGAAGTAGTTGCCGTCGGAGAAACCGCAGTCGAGGGCGATGTTGGTGATGGTGCGGTCGGTGTATTGGAGCCGTTCGGCGGCCTTCCGGGTACGGACGTGCATGAGGTGGTCGATGGGCGAGCGTCCGATGCAGTCGTGGAAAATGCGCAGGAAGTGGCGCTTGGAGAGGTGCGATTTTGCGGCGAGTTCGTCGAGCGATATTTTCTCGGCATAGTGTGTTTCGATATGCGCGATGGCGTCGCCAATGCGCAGGAGATCGGTGGTTTCTTCGGTCGGTTCGTCCGAATAGCATCGTGAGAGGTGGACAGCAAGCTGCATGAACAGTCCCTTGGCCATGACGCGGTAGCCGGGATTGCGCGTTTCGGTTTCACGCGTCAGGTCGTGGATCATTTCGTTTGCGCGGTTGAGCTGCCGATCGGAGAGTTGCAGGCGGCTACGGAACTGGTGCTGGGAACGAAAGGCCGGCTCCAGCGAGAAGAGGGCATGGAAGCCGGGCAAGGCACGGATGTCCCATTGCTCCATCATTAGTGCCTGGGAATCGAAAAGAATATTGGCCAGCGCCAAACCGTGGATGTCCTGATATTGATGCAAATGGTTCGGGGTAATTACAAACACATCGCCGCTTTTTACGGGAAACTCCTGCTCGTCGATCACATGCATGGCCGCACCCTTCAGGACGATGACCAGCTCCTCGAACCCGTGGCTGTGGATTGGGAAATCCGGCTGGGGATCGCGGATATAAACCTGTAGCGGCAGCGTTGGGTCTTCAAAGAAATCCTGCTTCTTCAGCAAGTGCGCAGAGCCTAGCGGATGATTTGTCATGGCGAGATAGTGCTAAAAAAAGTCGAGATCGTCAAGGCGCTGGGCCAGCCAATGCGTTAAGTTTTGCGGCATTGAGTGTCCAACCAATGAACGTGAGCCGTGAAACGTGATTTTCGTGTCTGGTCACGCCTCACGTTTCAATCGTCACTTTTTAAACAAGGAGAAAGCAATGAGTATAGACAAAGCATACGAACTGGCAAAGGAACGCTATGCGGCGTTTGGAATCGATACGGACGCAATGATTGACAAGGCGCTGGAACTTCCCATCTCCCTGCATTGCTGGCAGGCTGACGATGTAGTGGGTTTTGAAACGAAGCCGGAAGGTCTCGCCGGTGGCGGCATCATGGCGACCGGAAACTATCCGGGACGTGCCCGTAATGGCGATGAAGCTCGTCTGGACATTGAAAAAGCAATGTCGATGATTCCCGGCACGCAGCGTGTGAATGTGCATGCCTGCTATTCCGAAACCGACCACTATACCGACCGCGACGAGATGGATCCCTCCTGTTTCACGAAGTGGATGGACTGGGCGAAAGAAAAGAATATCAAGCTCGACTTCAACCCCACCTTCTTTGCGCACCCGAAGGCGGAAGACGGCTTTACCCTTTCGCATCGCGACGACGAGATCCGCGCATTCTGGGTCAGGCACGGCAAGGCCAGCCGCAAGATTGCCGAAGCCATGGCCGAGGCGCAGGGTTCACCGTGTTTCGTTAACTGGTGGACGCCGGATGGCTCCAAGGATATTCCGGCCGACCGCTTTGGCCCCCGCGCCCGCATGGCGAAATCCTACGACGAAATCATGGGCGACGATTCTGTCGACAAAACCAAATGCGTCGACTTTATCGAAAGCAAGCTCTTCGGTATCGGCTCGGAAGAATATGTTGTCAGTTCCGCCGAGTTTTGCTCCGACTATGCCCTTAGCCGCAACATGGGGCTGTGCATGGACATGGGCCACTTCCACCCGACCGAGACGATCCACGGCAAGATTTCCAGCCACCTTCAGTTCATGGACAAAATCCTGCTGCACGTCAGCCGTCCGATCCGCTGGGACTCCGACCACGTCACGCTCTTCAACGACGACTTGAAAAACGTCTTCCTTGAAATCCAGCGCGGCAACGTGTGGGATCGCGTAGTTCTCGCGCTCGACTTCTTCGATGCCTCGATCAACCGCATCGGTGCCTACGTCGTTGGAACGCGCGCGGCGCGCAAGGGCATCCTCTATGCGTTGCTCGATCCGACCGAACAGCTCCAGGCCTACGAGGCCGAGGGCAAGAACGCCCAGCGCCTGGCGCTGATGGAAGAGTTCAAAACCATGCCGTTTTCGGCGGTTTGGGACAAGCTCTGCGAAAAAGGCAACGTTGCGGTCGGTGCCGACTGGCTTGCCGAAATGGAAGCCTACGAAGACGAAGTCCTGAACCGGCGTTCGTAGCCAACATGCGGATCGATTACATAAAAAGCGCCGTGGTCTGCGCGCTCATGCTGTCCCGATGCTGGGGTGGGGCGGAGCATCGGAAGCCGAATCTGGTTTTCGTGTTTGCCGACCAGTGGCGTGCGCAGGCGGTGGGCTATACCGTGGACGCCGATGGCACCATCCCCTATGAAAGAAAGGAACCCTATGACTCATAAATGGATATATTCAACCTTATACCTGTTGGCTGTTGCGCGGCTGGCTGCGGGCGCGCCCACGCATCTGGTGGATGAAAAACCGGTCAGTATCGCCCACGCTGCCTCCGGCGTATTCGTTGTCGATTTTGGGCGGGTTGCTTTCGGCAATATTCGGCTGTCGCCGCCCGCCGGTGCCGATGGGGATGTTGTGGTTCATTTCGGCGAGGCTTTTACCAAGGGTCGGATCAACCGCGAGCCGCCGGGAACCGTGCGCTACAATAAAACAACGGTGACGCTGGACGGAAAGAAACCTGTCGTCGCGACGCCTCCGGCAGACAAACGAAACACCGAGGTAAACAGCTCGCAACATTCGCCCGCGATTCTCACGCCGCCGGAGTGGGGCGTCGTGTTGCCGTTCCGCTGGGTCGAGATCGAAGGCTGGGACGGCGAATTACGCCCGGAGCACATTGTCCGGCAGTCCGCCTTTGCATCGACTTGGGACGATGATGCGGCTTCCTTTAAATCGTCCGACGAAATGCTCAACCAAATCTGGGAGCTGAGCCGCTATTCGATCAAGGCCACCACCTTTGCCGGGATCTATGTGGATGGCGATCGCGAGCGTATTCCCTACGAAGCCGACGCCCACCTCAACCAGCTTAGCCAGTACTACACCGACAACGATATCCAGATGGCGCGCGACACCTTCGACCATTTAATGAAACACCCCACCTGGCCGACCGAGTGGGCGCCGTTCATGGTCTTCATGGCTTACGCGGATTGGATGCACACGGGCGATGCCACTTGGCTGGCGCCACGCTATGAATCGCTCAAGGGCAAGCTGTTGCTGGAGCGCGTGGGCGAGGATGGACTGGTGGCCAGTAACGAAAAACAGGTCAAGCGGGACGACATCGTCGATTGGCCGCCCAATGAGCGCGACGGCTATGTCTTCACTTCGCGCAACACCGTCATGAACGCGTTCCATTTGCAAGCCATGAAGTTGATGGGAAAAATGGCCCATGTACTTGGAAGGGACAATGAAGCGGCCGATTTTGAATTGAAGGTTCCCGCGACCTACGCGGCATTTCAGCAGACTTTTTTTGATTCTGAAACAGGGCTCTATAAAGACGGTATTGGTACCGAACACCGTTCGCTACATGCCAACCTATTCCCGCTCGCTTTCGGGCTGGTACCGGAAGGGAGTCGCGTAAAAATGGCGGAATGGTTAGTTAGTCGAGGCATGAAAGGTTCGGTCTATGCCGCGCAATACCTGATGGAAGGGCTTTTTGAAAACGGGGCGGATCGACAGGCGGTTGAGCTGATGACTGCGGAAAACGAGCGCAGCTGGCGGCACATGGTCGAAAGCGGCACCACCATCACGTGGGAGGCGTGGGATCAAAAATACAAGCCGAACCAGGACTGGAACCACGCATGGGGTGCTGGACCCGCCAATCTGCTGCCGCGCTATATCCTTGGCGCGCGGCCTCTGACGCCCGGTTGGGAAACCGCGCTCATTCGTCCGAGTACCGGCGGGTTGGCCTTTGCCAAAGGCAAGGTGCCCACGCCGCGCGGCCCGATCTTTATTGATTGGGGGAAATCGGATACCTTCACGCTTTCAGTAACGCTCCCGGAGGGAATGGGGGCGCGGGTGGAACTTCCAATGGTCGGAACCTCTTCTGGCGTGTTCCGCGACGGTCGGCCCATAAAGGCAAAGCGTGCCGGCGATCGCTGGGTGGTAGACGGGGAAGCCAAAGGAACGGCAATCTTCGAGGTGAGGAGAAAATGAACAAAGGTGCGGTAGCTCTATTATGTTTACTCCAGGTTGCGTCCTTCGCTGCAGGAAAACCCAACATTATTT
>DAOUQA010000084.1 GCA_030625905.1 Kiritimatiellales bacterium
CTTCTAATCCTATTTTTTTAACACCAAGATCGCAAAGTACGCAAAGGGAAGCATGTTCGGATTCTTTGCTATCTTTGTGCCCTTCTGTTTAATTATTTCTACCAAGAAACGGCGGTTCCGGCGCGGCTAAGCAATCGATTATCCGCCGGAAACGAAAGGCGGGCACTATGCGCGAAGCGCAGGAAGCAATGCAAGCCAAGGGAGGAGGTCGGGCACAAAAAAAAACAGCGCATAGAAAGGGGGAGGAACTATGCGCTGTTTAAAACAGGTGCCCAAAGGGGGGCGGGCACCACGTTTGTATGGGGTGTGTTATGTTGTCTTTGACCGCTTCCGGGGAAAATGTTCAAATTTCCTGTTTCTTTTTTTAGGGGAGGGGGGCGACTTGCTACCACGTTACCAAAATTCCGGTGGAAACGGTAGTGGGGGGAGGCTTTAGGCCGGGGATGGTCTGGAAGTTGGTTCCCCACAGATTGTCCACCAAGAGCGAAAGGCGAACATGATGTGCAAAGCGCGGGAACCAATGCAGGCCAAGCGAGGCATCGGCTCCGAAGTCGCTGCTTGTGCGTGCATCATTCTCAGTTTGGTAGCGCAGGGTTTGCGTGGCGAATAGCAGGCATTGGGGGGCAAACTTCCAGTGTCCGGAAAAGTTGAGCAGGTGTTCGGGATAGTCGAGTTCGTAGAATCCACCCGTCTGGTCGTTGTCTTTGTAGACCCACTGGTAGAATGCGCGAAGCTCCAGCGCCTCCGACGGGTAGAAAGCAATCTTCGACTCCACCCCCGCCACATTCAGCGTCCCGAGATCTTTTGCTTCTCGGATCCCTGCGTTCTCAAACCAGTCCGATGCATTTTCCAGCCGCCGATAGAATGCACCCACCTGCCAATCGAGACTGGCCGAGGCATACTGGCGGAAGCCCAGTTCGGTGTTTTGCGATTTTTGCTGATGAAGCGAGGGATTGCTTTCCAAGGTCTGGAAGTCGGGCTGCTGGATGCTTTCGCAATAGGCCGCATAGATTGTGGAATTGTCGGTCGCGAGCCAGTCGACCCCGGCCACTGGCAAAAACTCGGCGGATTCCGAGGTTTGGAAAACGGAATTTAGCCCGGCCTTTACGGTGAGCCGCTCGAACCGTTCTTCCGGAAGGATCAGTACCGACCCGCGCGTGCGGTCGCCTTTGCTGGTTCCATCAACCTGTTCGTACTCAAGGTCGCCGCGCAGGTTCAGTGCAATGGTCTGGATTTCCATTGTGCGGCCTTCGACGGCCACCGCCCCAAAGCGCGAGCGCACATCATGGCCGGAGGCCGTGTTTGGAATCCAATATTCATCGTCGAACTGCCGCCACGCCGCGCTCGTGCGGAAATAGGCATCGTCCAGATCCCCGTGCGATGCTCCCAGAAAGAGCAGGGCATCTTCGGTGGTCTGTTTGGCATATTGGTTGGCGGGGATTCCATAATATCCCTGCGCCCCAAACTCCTTTTTCTGCCCAGAGCCGATTAGGTCGAGCTGCCAGTCGTTCACCATATACTGGAGCTGTGCGCCACCGGAATATCGATCCAAATCGTTGGCGTCATAATCAATCTTGCGTGCCTTCTCCCAATCGAGGAAGCCGCCGACACCTGAATTAAAAGCTGATGCGTTGGCGGTGTAGCGCTCTTTGGTTCCGATGCCTGCTCCGGCTTGCAGGCGAGATGCCTGCGGTACGGTAGTGTATGCCGCCGTTCCAATCAGGTGTCCGGTGACGTTGCCTAATCCATAGTGTGCGGATGGATCGGAGAGCAGGCTTCCAAAGATTGGAAGCTCCGAATTAAAATGAGCGGAGTAGGGGGTCTTTAGGTTTAGCCCATTGATCGAAATGCCCGCGCCCGTGTAGCTGCTGCCCCGGATCGAGAGGTCGTGTTGCGCCAGTCCCTGGCGGTTGATCAGCAGGGTTGGGTCGGGGTTTTCGTTTGCCCATGCCGCGAGGCTTCCAAGCAACAGAAGCAGGCAAGATGCCTGCGGTACGTATCGCCGGCATCTTGCCGGCCTTGGCGGGAGTGTTCGCATCAGCAAAAATCCTCGATCGTTTGTTGGAGGGCGTAGACAGCGGCACGCAGATCGTCGTCGGAGATGACCAGCGGCGGCATGAGGTAGAATACCGTTCCGAGTGGACGGAACAGATATCCCTGCTCGAAGAGCGACTGCTTGATTTTGGCGATTAGCGGTTTAGCCTCGGGCTTGAGCTCCACCACGCCGATCATGCCGAGGAATCGCAACTCTTTCACGCAGTCGAGCTCGGCCATCGGGTGCATCCACTGCTTCATTTTTTCAGCCATTTCGGCGGCACGCTCGACGGTATCCTCGGCCTCGTAGACCTCCAGTGCGGCGAGTGCGGCAGCGCAGCCGATCGGGTGGCCGGCATAGGTATTGCCATGGTAGAAGGTGTGGTCTTCGGGTGCATCGGAGAAGGTGCTGTAGATTTTGTCCTTCACGATGCAGGCGCTCAGTGGCATATAGCCCGCCGTCAGTGCTTTGCCGACCGTCACCAGATCCGGATCGATCCCGGCGTGGTTGAAGGCAAAGCGTTTCCCGGTGCGGCCAAAGCCCATCGCCACTTCGTCGACAATCAGCAGCACGTCGTTGGCGGCACAGCAGTCGGCCAGCTTTTTGAGGTAGCCCGCCGAATAGATCCGCATCCCCGCAGAGCCTTGGCAGAGCGGCTCCACAATCACCGCCGCCAGTTTTTCGGCATGGGCTTCAATCACTGCGCGGCTGGGTTCAAACCCATCGGGATCGTCGGCGGACGGTTTTGGAAAGGGAAGTTTTTCGTGGTGCAACACAGAATGCTCGAACGGCTTGTGGAAGCCATCCACAAAACCCGCACCGACTGCCCCGAGCGAGTCGCCGTGGTAGCCCTGATCCATCCCGATCACCCAGTTTTTTTCAGGGCGCCCGAGGTTATACCAATACTGGATCGCAATCTTCAGCGCCGCCTCCACCGCCGAACAGCCATCGCTTGCAAACAGCGTGTGGCGCTCCGGCGTCGGCATCAACTTTGCCAACCGATCCGCTAGCGCCAGCACATTCGGGTGGGTCAGGCTTCCGGTAATCGAATGCTGCAGAACGCCCGCCTGCTCCTGAATGGCTTTGACCACCTTCGGATGGCCATGCCCGAGCGCGCACGCCCACCAGCTCGACACCATATCGACATACTGGTTTCCCTGCTCGTCGAAGAGAGTTATCCCCTCGCCGCGCACCATGTTCGGGAAGCCCTTCTCAATCGCCGAAAACGGCGTGTAGGGATGGAAGATTTTGTTTTTCATAATGTTTATCGAATGTAGAGCAAGCGTCCCGCTTGTTTAAACGAGCGAGACGCTCATTCTACTTTTTATCCAGTTCCTTCATCTGCTCTTCAAGGAAGGTTTGTAGCTGTTCGGTTTTGGGGAGTTCAAGTTGATATTTTGAGACAAAGAGGTGGTTGTCCATTCCGGCCAGCGCATATTCGACAAGCGGATGATCTTTTTGCGTGCAGAGCAGGAGTCCGACGGGCGGGTTGTCGCCTTCGATCATCATGTTTTGCTTGTACCAGCTGACATAGGTATTGAGCTGCCCAATGTTTTCGGGGCTAAATTTTTCGAGTTTCAGGTCGATTAGCACATGGCACTTGAGGATGCGGTGGTAGAAGACAAGATCAACGAACCCATAGGGGTCACCAATCAGGATGCGCTTTTGCCGATTTTCGAAACAGAAGCCATGGGCAAGTTCGAGCAGGAATTCCTGAAGCTTGTCGAGCAGGCCGTCTTCCAAGTCGGATTCGCCCATGACCTCTTTGGATTTCAGGCCAAGAAACTCGAAGATGTACGGATCGCGAATCGCCAGCTTCGGCTCTGCTACCTCCGCCCCGAACTGCACCATCTCTGCCAGCTTTTCCTTGTTGTTCGAAAGCCCCGAGCGCTCATAGTATAAGCTCGCGATCTGCCGTCTTAATTCGCGCACCGACCAGCACCCCTTGATGCACTCCACTTCGTAATAGGTACGCTTGAGGTTTTCCTCGATCTGGAATAGCTCTGTTAGATGGCTGTATGAAAGGCGGTTCAGGAGTGTTTTTACAGGAACCTGCAATTGTGCAGACACGGACTGCACAATTTGAGGATAGATTTTATAGAATAGGTGGAAGTTGTGTAATTGTCGCTTCCCGACATCCTTGATTTCAGCTGATTTCAATGCGTTGGCAAGCGAGGAAAAGAGTTTCTTGCCGTACTCCGCACGGTCGGCTCCCCGGAGTTCATATTCTGCAATGTAGCAGCCGATGATCCAGTTGCGCAGGGTGAGGCTAATATTGACGGCTTTGCTGGCTTGGGCCGCCATTTCGCCGTGCACCAGCTGGATGGAGTCGATGAGTTTTCCGAAGGTCAGTTTCTTTTCGGCCATTTTACACGCCCAGTTGGTTGACGATTTTTTCGACTTCGGAAACGACGGGGATGGGGAGGTCGTTGTAGCTGGGAGTGGGGGCGGAGAGCTGGGCGCAGTAGGGAATGATTCCAAGGACGGGAACCTTGCCGAATTGCTCGACGGTGTTGAAATTGTCGTCTTCGATGAAACCGGGCTCGTCGGGGGTGCTGGCCACAAAGACGATGCCGGCAATATCGAGCCCATCGGCGCGAAGCGCACGGATGGAGAGCAGGGTGTGGTTGATGGTGCCGAGGCCGGGGCGTGCGGCAAGCAGGATCGGACATTTGAGCGCTTGCATCAGGTCGAGCATGCTCTCGCGGCGGTTGAGCGGCACCATGATGCCACCCGCGCCTTCGGCAACGATGAATTCATATTCTGCCGCAAGCGTCCGCGCGGCAATCACAATTTCGGCGAGATCGATTTCCGTTCCGGCCAGCTCGGCGGCAAGGTGCGGCGAGCAAGCGGGCTCGAAGGTGTAGGGCGACATATTGGAATAGGACTCCTCCGACACGGTCATCGATGCCATTGAAAGCGAATAGTCGAGGTCGGGCACGGAGAGGCTTTGGACTTTAGGCTTTGGGCTTTGGGCTTCTTGATTTTCAAGGCCTAAAGCCTCAGGCCTAAAGCCTTCCAGCTTGCAACCCGTCTGCGCCGGTTTCATGGGGGCGGTGTTGATCCCGCGGCGTCGAAGTTCGGCGAGGAGCAGGGCGCTGAGTGCGGTTTTTCCGATATCCGTGTCGGTGCCTGTAACAAAGAATCCCTTCATAAAGGCAGACCATGCCCTAAAATTATTTGGTCAGCAAGAACGTAGCGGTTTCATAGGTGGCGGATACACCACCATCGGAGGCGTAGGTTTCCTGATAGTCGGCGACAAGCCGGCCAAGTTCGGTGCGGGAGAGGGGGGCGTTGCCCGAGCTGACCTTCCCGCCGGTGACGCCCTGCTCGTGGATGGCTTTAAGGAAGGATTTCGCGTCGGGATAGATGATTTGCTCCTTGCCGTGCTTCATGCGCTCGAAGGAAAAGCCTGCGTCTTGGAGACAGACCTTCGTTTCCGCGTAGGTGGTCAGGGAGGATTGCGGCGTCTTTTCGGGGGCGATCTCCCGGCGCAATTCATGCAACTCTTTAAGCGTGCCTTGAAGCATCATGCCGAGGGCGAAGGTTCCGCCGGGTTCCAGGCATTGGAAAATATTTTTGAAAGTGGCTTGTAGATCAGATGTCCAATGGAGCGCGGAGCTGGAAACAATCAATGGATAGCGTTTGCCGCCCCAATAGGTTTGCGCGTCGCCGACCATCCAGCTGATTTGCGGGCATCCCTCGAACATGGTGCGGCTGTGGGCGACCATTTTTTCGGCAATATCCACGGCATCAATCCGTGTTCCGGGGAAACGTTCGGCAATCAGCCGGGTTAGCTGGCCGGTGCCGGAGCCGAGTTCGAGGACCTGTCCGGGGTTGCAGATGGGGAGCATCGAAACGACCGACTGCGCCAGCGCGAGTTGTGGGCGGGCGTGGAGGTCGTAGGTTTTGGCTGCGGCTGAAAATCGTTGTCCAATCATGGCGGAACTTCCCAAAATTCGGGGCGCAGGTTGCGCCATTTCGGGGCGCATTGCAATCTTCGGAGGCCACGCAGTTGATTTTGTTTGGCGCTTCAACTATCACAGCAAGGCTATTGCGGAGATTCTTTAGGACGAGGTGAATAAACGGGGAACAGCGTGGACGTATGGATGGCCGTGGGGATTGCTCATGTTTGTGGCCGTGGAGGTCTATCCGATGGTTAAGACAAGGGAGTTTGACCTACTGCTCTTTGTCGCCGGGATAGTCATTTGGAGTCTCGGCGCATTATGGGTCGGGCACATTATCCTCCGGATGAAAAACAGGAGGAACCCATCGGGAGTCTTTTGGTTCTTCTATACGCCACGAAGGAGAACCTCGTCGGCACAACCGGCCATGAGGTCTTTTAGTTCGTGGAGGCGGGCGGCGGTGGTGCGGGGGGTGGTGCGGTATTGTTCTTCGGGGAGTTCATCGCGCGGGATGAAGGCCTGCAGTATGTAGCGTCTGGAGCCCTTGACGGCATCGTAGATCTCGTTCATCTGCTTGTCGGTGTGAACGGTTTCAATGACAGTGGTGCGGAATTCATAGTCTTTTGCTCCGGCACGGATGAGGTCGATGGATCGCTGGATTTTCCCGATGTCTTGAAATTTGACAAATTCGGGGTAGGTGGACAATCCACATTTTATGTCCATGGCGACGTAGTCGACGAGCGGGAGGCATTCGGCGAGTCGCGCGGGATTGGAGCCGTTGGTATCGAGCTTGACGGCAAAGCCGAAACGCTCCTTGAAGAAACGGATCAACTCCACCAAATCATCGGCGGTGGTAGGTTCGCCGCCTGTGAGGACGATACCGTTGATCCAGTCCTTCTTGAACTTGACGCAAGCGGCCTCGAGCGTATTCCACGAAAGCCCCGCCTGTTTCTTCCCCATCAGTGCGGCGTTGTGGCAAAAGCCGCAAGTGAACCCGCAGCCGCTAATGAAAAAGACGGCGGCAAAGTGCTTCGGGTAGTCCACCATCGAGGGCTTTTCGAGGTAGGCGTAAATGGAGGTGTCGCTCATTGCATTCGTCGAACATCGAATATTGAACAAGGAACTCCGAATGTAGAAGTTGGATTGCCTTCGTCATTCGGAGTTCCTTGTTCAGTATTCTGCGGTTTAAAAAGTTGATACGCCGAGCGCGGAGGGAGGAGATCGCGCCCGACGTATCGGGGGTGGAAAATCACACGGTTGCTTCGGCCAGGATGGATTGGATCATTTTCGGGGAGATGACCCCTTTGCCAACATCGGAATAGTCGGTCTGCAGACCGAGATATTGATAAAGCCTGGCCTTTTTGCAGACGGCATCTTTTGCGCCGGGCGCCTTGGTGCCGACCGGCACATATTCCTCTGCATCTTCGCTCCACTCGGTTACGAGCATGGCGGGGATGCGGGATGGATTAACGCATTCCGCCTCGGCGAAGGCCACGAGTCCGTCAATGGTTTCGACATCGCAGTAGCGTTTGTCGAAGGCACTGTATTCGCCCTTGGCCAGCATCTTGTCGAGGCGTTGGTTAAGGGTGTGGCATTTGTCGCAACCCTGTTTGCCGAATACACGGATTTGATATTTTGCTGACATTTTTTGGCTCCTGAATTGGGGTGGGATGCATCCCGCCCTTACGCGGTTATGAGTGTTGGTTGTTCTTCTTCCTCGGCTTCGACGATGTTGTATTTGCCGGCATGGCGGGCAAGCAGTTCGCCGTAGCGCTTGGATTTATTCCAGTTCTGGATTTTGCTGAAATAGCCGACCACGCGGGTTTCGCCGACGACGTCGGTGGAGCCGCATTCAGGGCAGCTTTCGAGCAGGCCGCGCGTCTGGTGCTGACAGTGGTCGCAGAAGGTGAACTCGGGCGAGACACAAACCTGCGCGGATTGCGTGCGGTGGAACACCTCGGTCATCAGGTGTGCGATGGAGTCGGCATCGGGCCGCTCCTCGCCGATGAAGCAGTGGGTGATAGCACCGGACTCGATCATGCTGTGGTACTTTGACTGCTCGACGATACGGTCGACGAGCGAGACATCGGCCTCGGCGGCGAGGTGGATCGAGTTGGTGTAGTATTCGGCGTTGGTCGGTCCCTTGACGGTGTCCTTGGATTCTTCCGGGAAATAGATCATGTCGGACTTGGCCAGGCGGCGGGCGGCAGATTCGGCAGGCGACTCCTCGAGGGTAAACTTGAGGTTGTGCTTTTTCGCCAGTTTCTTGGCCTTGGTGTACATGTGCGCAACGATCTTGAGACCGAAGCGCTGGGCGTCGTTGCTGTCGTGAAGTTCTTGTCCAATCAGGAACTTGACGGCATCGTTTACGCCGATGAGTCCGAGAATGTAGGTGCAGCTTTCGAGATCGACGTACGGCTTGCCGTCGTTGGCCATCTTTCCGATTTGCCAGAGCGGGTGGCCGGGGCCGCTCAGCATTTCGGTGGTTCGGGCCTTCTTCTGTAGGTGGGCATCAACGGCGAGTTCCATGGTGCGGTCGAGCTCGTCGAAGAAGTTCTTCACGACATCGCCCCCGGTGCGTGCGGCGCGGTAGGAGGCCTGCGGGATGTTGACCGTCACGTTCTGGAAGCCACAGAAGCGCATGCACTCGGGGTGCTTGAGCATCCGGCTGTCGGAGATGGTGGTGCGCAGGCGGCAGCAGGCGGAGAGGGTGACCTCATCGCGATCAAAGATGAAGTAGGTCGATCCGTTCTTGCTGGCGAGTTCGCAGGCTTCCTGGAAGATGGCGAACTGGGCGGGGTCTTCGTAGGTCTCGTCGGAGACGTGGAAGTCGCACTTCGGGAATTCGAAGATGCGGCCATTGGCGTCGCCCTCGCCGAAGACCTTGAGCAGGGCGCTGCAAAAGTCCTGCGCCTCCTGGGTGTAGTAGGCGTAGGTCACAATGGCCTCGCCGCGATCGTCTAGGTTTTCCGCGACGGCGGGGTCGTAGACGGTGCCTTCCTTTTCGTCGGCCAGTTCGCGCAGGACGAGGCGCTTCCCGACTTCCGGATCGTCGTAGTAGAGATCCATCAGCTTGTAGCCGCTGACGGTTTCATCGCGCAGCTCTTCGGCCAGCTCGACGACGGAGCCGTCCTTGAGGCGCAGCTGGTAGTGGCCGCCGGGGCCGATGGCGGGAACCGACTTGAGGTAGGAGGGGACGCCGGTATGGATGTTGAAGTCGAGGAAGAGCGTTTGGCCGCCGCGCGAGAAGGCGTTCTGCGATCCGTTGAAGATCAGCTCCTGTGCGATCTGCTTGAGTTTGTCCTCATTCATACCCACGAGGAACGGAGCGTAGAGTATGTTGATGTAGGCGATGCCGAGGGCGCCGGCATAGTTGGCCTGCATCGAGGCGAGGAAGGTGTTGAGGTGGCCGGTCAGCACCGATGCGGAGCGCGCGGGGCTCGACGAGGTATTGAGATTGATCAACCCGGTCAGGCCATATTTCTTCACATACTCGATGGAGTGCGATGAACAGTAGACGCGGGTGGGGTAGCCGAGGTCGTGGACATGGACGGCTCCGGTGTCGTGCGCACGCTTGACTTCCGGGCTGAAGATGGTGTCGAGCGCCCATTGCTTGAGGACGAGCTCGGCGACGCCGAGGTTTACCGCCTCGGGGTTGTTGTTCACGATGTTCGAGTTCTCGGTCGATTTGGTGAACATCAGGTTTTCAAGATAGTCCTTGGAGATGCGGTAGAGGGAAAGGTCGCGTAGTTGGTGGGAAAAACCGCGTTCCATC
>DAOUQA010000116.1 GCA_030625905.1 Kiritimatiellales bacterium
AATTCCGTTTAACGAATACGATGGTTGCAACCTGCGTGGAACACCGAAGGAAGAGCGAGTCGTTTTCGCAGACCGCCTGAAGGCGGCGGGATTCGATGTAACCTTGCGTTACTCGCTCGGCGCGGACATCGCCGCCGCCTGCGGACAGTTGGTGCAGCATGGGAAAATGGTAAAATAATTTAAACTAGGGGTAATTCCAAAGAGTTCTATTGACGGGAAAGAAGCGGCTCGGGTATCAGTTGTTAATGTCGACTTCGTGAATGTCTGAAATACGATTTCATATAATATTCCATATAAATATGAGATGGTTATTTTGATGGATTTTTAGAATCGGGCATTGAAGCAACCCGTCAAGGGTGTGAGGTCAGGTCTGGATATTAAGCCCCTTCCCCCGCACCCCCAAACCTCCCGACTACAAAGAAGGAATGACCGAGATGCTCCAGCAATCGATTATTCCC
Organism: Kiritimatiellales bacterium; assembly: GCA_030625905.1. Classification (GTDB taxonomy): domain Bacteria; phylum Verrucomicrobiota; class Kiritimatiellia; order Kiritimatiellales; family Pontiellaceae; genus Pontiella. The sequence continues at coordinate 459 of DAOUQA010000116.1, forward strand.
AAATCACATCAAATACCTGTCTGCTTGCCCGCAAGGTTCCGGGGTTGATGTGTTTGTAGTTCGGGCAGTTTATCAGTAGAATGGACGGTGTTGAAAGGAGTATGCGATCTATGAAAAAAGGGCTCGGATTTACGGATGTCTTTTGCATTGCCGCCGGGGCGATGATTAGTTCCGGTATTTTTGTGTTGCCGGGACTGGCCTTTTCGCTGGTCGGCCCGGCGATGGTTGTTTCCTATTTGATTGCAGGATCGCTTGCTTTGATCGGCGTATTCAGTGTGATCGAACTGGCGACGGCGATGCCCAAGGCAGGAGGCGACTACTATTTCCTGACCCGCAGTCTCGGTCCATTGGTCGGCACGGTTTCAGGGTTGCTCAGTTGGTTTGCGTTATCGCTCAAAACCGCATTTGCGGTTTTCGGCTTGGCCGAGGTGGTGTTTCTTTTGAGCGGTGGGCGGGTTCCGTTGTTTGCCACTGCGGCTCCAGTGACCTTCTTTTTTGTTTTTCTCAACATCAAGGGGACGGAAGCGGCGGCAAAGTTTGAGGTGGTGCTTGTGTTTGCACTGCTCCTGCTTATGGGGGGCTACTTTGTGATCGGCGCGCCGAATATACAGCTTTCGCACTTCCGGCCATTCATTATCGAGGGCGGGGGAATGAGGGCGGTTCTTTCGACGGCCGGGTTTGTCTTTGTCTCCTTCGGGGGCCTGCTTAAGACCGCGACTATTGCCGAGGAAGTGCGCAATCCACGTAGGAACATACCGGCGGGTTTCATCGCGGCCACTATTGCGATCACGCTGCTCTATGCCTTGCTGCTGACGGTAACGATCGGGGTTCTTCCGGGGGATGAACTTGCGGATTCGTTCACGCCCATTGCCGATACCGCCCGCATTTTTGCCGGGCCGATAGGCTATATTGCAATTACGGCTGCGGCGGTGCTGGCCTTCATCACGACGGCCAACGCGGGGATTATGTCGGCCTCGCGCTATCCGCTGGCGCTCGGGCGCGACAACCTCCTGCCGCCGTTTACCGCGAAAGTAAACAAGCAAGGCTCGCCGACTGTGGCGATCATACTGACGGGTGCGGTGATCCTCGCGTCGTTGCTACTCGATATTGAAAAACTGGTAAAGGCGGCATCGGCGGTGGTGATCAGCTCCTACATTCTCTCGGCGCTGGCCGTGCTGGTGATGCGCAAGAGCAAGCTAACCAATTACCGCCCGACGTTTCGCGTACCATTCTGCCCGTGGCTTCCCCTGTTTGGAATCGCCTGCTTCTCGTTTTTGATCTACGATATGGGCATGGTTGCGGTCGAGATTAGCCTGGGTCTAGTGGTGCTGGGGGTACTGACCTATTTCTTCTACGGTCGAAAGCGCAGTAGCATGGATTATGCGCTGTTGCACCTCGCCGAAGGGGTCGTGAATCGCAACCTTTCAGCCGACTCGCTGGAGAAGGAGCTCTACGAAATCATCCACGACCGCGACGAAGTGGTTCATGATGCCTTCGATGAAATTCTCAAGACCGCCGATGCGTTCGATCTGGAACCCGGTGCCACGCCAGAAAGCCTGATTGAAAAAATTGCCCAATCACTGGAGCAGGAGTTGTCGCTTTCGGAAGAGGAAATCCGCATCAAATTCGAGGAACGCGCCGAACAGGGTAGTTGCGTGGTCACTCCGTTCGTTGCCATCCCGCATATTATCGTCGAGGGGGCTCGGCTCTTTAAGATTTTGCTGGTGCGCAGTCGCGAGGGTATATCGTTTGAAACGGATATGTCGGTGAAGGCCTTCTTCGTGATTGCCGGTAGCCGCGACATGCGTAGCATGCACCTCAAGGCGCTCGCGGCCATTGCACATATTGTCCAGCATCCGGAATTCGAAAAGCGCTGGGCCACCGCCAAGAACGAAACTCAGCTCAAGGATATCCTCCTGCTTAGTGAACGGATCAGGATGTAATTATTTTGATCAGGGTTGAATGAAGAAGTTTTAATCTGAATCTGGCGGTGTTTTTTGCCATCCAGCATTCTATTTTAAAAATTATATCAAAAATTTGGCCTATATTTTGCATATTCTATTTTCACATTAAAAATGTTGACAGAACAGAGGGATAAAAATAGGGTGTTCTCAGATTTGGAGGAAAATTATGACAAATAGTGCCATGGAAGGCGGTCAGGCAATTATCCGGTGTTTGGAAAACGAAGGGGTCGAATATATATTTGGCTACTCTGGTGGGTCGGTTATTCCGATCTTCGATGCCCTTGTTACCACGGAAACCAAGATTAAGTTTATTTTGGTTCGCCACGAGCAGGGTGCCACGCACATGGCCGATGGCTATGCGCGCGCAACCGGGAAACCGGCGGTGGTACTCGTTACCAGCGGTCCCGGCGCAACCAACACGCTGACGGGCATTATGACCGCCCACATAGATTCGGTTCCGATGATTGTTCTTTCGGGGCAGTCGGTTTCGTGGATGCTGGGCAAGGATGCGTTCCAGGAAGCGGATATTTTTGGGATGGCCATGCCGGTGGTCAAACACTCCTACCTGTTGAGGAGCTCGAACGAAATTCCGCGCACCATCCGCGAGGCGTTCCACATTGCCACGACCGGTCGGCCGGGGCCGGTTTTGATCGATATTCCCAAAGACATCAGCGCGGGCAGTTGCACTGCCGACCTCCATGCGGAGATGGATCTTCCGGGCTACAAGCTCGATGCTTCCGTTGACAATGGCACGATCCTTGAGATTGCCGAGGCCTTGGCGAAGTCGAAGCGACCGCTGATCCTTGCCGGGCATGGTGCAATGATTTCCGGCGCGGAGGAGAGCCTGAAGGCCTTTGCCGAGAAGGCGCAAATTCCTGTAACGAACACGTTGCTTGCCAAAGGGGTATTCCCTGAAACGCACGAGCTTGCGCTGGGCATGCTGGGCATGCACGGAACGGCTTATGCCAACAAGGCGATCTGCGAATGCGATCTGCTGCTGAACATTGGTTCGCGTTTCGACGACCGTATCCTCGGCAAGCCGGAGCTGTTCTGCGCGGATGCGACCATCATCCATATCGATATCGACAACGCCGAGATCGGAAAGATGATCCAGCCGCAAATCACCTGCGTGGCCGATGCCAAGTTGGCACTTGACGAACTGATCCCGCATGTTCCGGTTATCGATACTGCGGCATGGCGCAAGCACCTTGATAGCTACAAAGTGAAGTATCCGCTGAAATTCAAGCGGAAGGGCAGTCTCAAGATGCAGCATATCATCGACGAGTTCTACAAACTCTCCGAAGGCAAAGCGTGCGTTGCGACGGATGTTGGGCAGCACCAGATGTGGGCGGCGCAGTTCTACAAGTGCGACCGCCGCCACAACTGGCTCAGTTCCGGTGGCGCGGGTACGATGGGCTTCGGCCTGCCCGCCTGCATCGGCGCGGCCTTCGGGCGCCCCGACGACCTGCACGTCTGCTTTGTTGGTGATGGCGGCTTCCAGATGACCTTCTTCGAGCTGGCTACTGCCGCGCTGCACAAGCTTCCGATCAAGATCGTGGTGCTCAACAACCACTATCTCGGGATGGTTCGCCAATGGCAGGAGCTTTTCTATGAAGACCGAACCAGCGGCGTCGATCTCGAGGGCAATCCGGATTTCGTCAAGCTGGCCGAATCGTTTGGCATCAAGGGCTTCAACCTTCGGCGCCCCGGCGATGTGAAGCGAGTGCTGCAGAATGCGCTCGACTACAACGACGGGCCGTGCCTGGTCAACTGCGAGGTCGAGAAGACCGACAACGTTTTTCCGATGATTCCCGCCGGCGCGGCCATCGAAGACATGCTGATCGAGCCGCCGAAGCGGAAGCTGGAAAAACCGACGGGTTCAACCTAACCAAGGAGATTTGCCATGCCGAATACAGACAAACCCACGCACACATTGAGTGTCTATGTTTCGAATAAGCCCGGCGCGCTTGCACGCATCGCGCAGGTGTTTGCCCGCCGCGGGTTCAATATCGAATCGCTGGTGGTTTCGGCGGCGGTCGATGGCCATTTTTCGCGGATGACCATTACCTGCAGCGGAGACCCGGAAGGACTCGACCAGATCATCAAGCAAATGATGAAGCTTGTCGACGTGCTGCACTGCATCGACCACACCTTCGACAAATCCGTCATGAAGGAGATGGGGCTCATCAAGATAGCAGTCGATACCGGCAGCCGTTCCGAGGCCTTGCAGATTGCCGAACATTTTGGCTGCAAGACGGTGGATCTCACGCCGGAGTCGATGATCCTGCAGGTGGTTGGCGACCCGGCCAAGATCGATGCCCTTGAGGAAATGATCCAAAAGTTCAAGATTATCGAATTTGTCCGTACGGGAAAGGTCGTCATGAGCCGCGGGCAGGATATCACCTGATTTCCAGCTATCGGAAAGCGGCAAAAGGGCAGGGGAGCAATCTCCTGCCTTTTTTTGTTTCAGGGGTTATTGTTCGTGAGGAACGGCGAAGCGTTTGTCGACCCCCCGGTTGACGGGAATGCCGACAATCTCGATTAGTTCCTTCATGAGGTAGTTCAGGTCATCGCCGCTGCAGCTGGCGAGGGAGAGCAAATTGCGCTGGTCGGGAGCCACCTCGCCGGTATAGCCGTTGAGCAGCATCTCGAGCGAGGCATTGATGGCTGTGAGCGGCTGCATCAACTCCTGGGCAATTTCCGCAATGCTGGATAGCAGTGCCTTGCGATCCATTGTCTGGGCGTGTCCACCAATGGTTCCGGTGTCTTCTTCGATTACATACAGTTGTTTTGAAAGGGAATCGAGTTTTTCCTTGGTGGCGTGGGTGGCATCGCCAAGATTGTCGTTGGCTTGCCCAAGCAAATCCTCTACTTCGCGTCCATCGGTTTCGCTCGACTTCATCAAGCTTTCGAGTTTTTCGAATACCGTAGCCAGGGTATCAAGGCCCGCCGCGATGGGGAGAGGCGAAGCCTGTCTATCCGCGTTGCGGCTGTCCACTACGATACGCTTCCATTCGGCAGAGGGGAAACCGGTATTCAAGATTAGTTCCCCTGCAGCACCTGCCCCTTTGGTGCGCACATAGTCTTCCATCTGCTGCTTGCTTGCTTCGATGGCTTCGCGATGCTCCATGTATTGATTTGCCGCAAGTTCAAATCCAAGGTTTTCTTCCATCTCTCGGATGGTTTGCACAATTTTCCGATCCAGCTCAGGGTCGGATCCCCCGGCAATATTCCGCATTTTTTCGAGCATGTTTTCTTCGAGCATCAGCAAGGCCTTTTGCAGATCGGCAATGCCTTCCGTGCTTTGAAAGGCGGGTTGCTTCCTCAGTCCGTCGTAGGTGCGCCGCAGGCAGCCGAGGACGATATCGCCGAGCGATTCGCCGGAGAGTTCGGTCGCCGATTGCCGTATGGCAACGGACTCCATGATCATTTGTCCAAGCTTGGCGGGATCCGATGCCAACTCCGTAAGTTCCTCGGCAACATTGCCGTCTTCAATATCCAAGTCACCTTGAAGGAATGCCACGATTTGCTCCACATGCACGGAGGTTTCGCCGGATCCGTCTCCCCCGCCAGATCCCGGGTCGGAGAGATCATCCTCCAGCACAAGTATGCCGTTGCCTCCCGCCCCGGCCAGATCGTCTTCGTTGGCAACGGTCTGACCTTCATGCACGGCTTGGAAACGGGTCGTTTCGGTCGCGATATGCGAGAGTCTTGACTGGCTCATTCCGGTATTGAAATCTTCAGCTTCATTATTGGCCAGCAGTTCGGCGAGTTTCGCCAGTTCTGTTTTCGATATCCCTCGGGCGATGCGCAGGCCAGTGATGCGCAGTCGGACAAGACGGCGTTCAAGTGATTTCAAGAGGGTGCCGACGGCACTAACAGGGACTTCATCGACCGTCATCACGCCATTGAAGGCTCCGAGGCTGACTTTTTTGCGGTCGATGAGCAGCGTTTGCATGGCAACCAAGGCCGCTGCGGTCGCCTGTTGGAATGCGGGATGGTGGGTGCCGTATGTTGCAATAATGTTGATGGAGCGGCCCAAGGCATTGAGCGCGCCGAGCAAGGTGGCATCCTCGATGGGCTGGAACATCCTGTCTTTGTCTTCTTTAGGTTGCATATCTACCCTCTTAAAATCCGTTGTTTTTTGGCGGTTAAAACCTTTAAAGCAGAAACCATGCCGTTTTGATTGGACGCGTTTGCTGGCTAGGGCGAACTGCCTTGGCACAGGTTGTGCTACAGAGTTTGTGTTTTTCGAGATAATGAATAAGTAGAAACTATATGAAATATTTTTACATAGCGCTTTTT
>DAOUQA010000111.1 GCA_030625905.1 Kiritimatiellales bacterium
AATCACAACCATCGCACTGGCAATACTCGCAGGAACCATCGCCGCGAACGGGCAACCGCAAGGTCGGCAGCGAGGACAGCGCCAGCAAAGATGCCCGGCGTGCGGCGCACCGCGCGGCAGTCAACAAGGGCAACAGTTCAACCAAGGTCACCGTCGTCCCCAACAGGGAGCGTACGAACAGCAATACCACCACCAAGGTGGAAGGCAGCAGAATCCACAGTTTGCGCGGCAGCAGTTCCAACAAGACCGGCAAGGACAGGGCAGGGCCAACCCACAGCAACGGGAGCAAATGACGAAAAAAAGGCACCAGGCCGTCCTGAAACACTTCGATACCGATGGAGACGGACAGCTTTCCAAAAAAGAACGCCAAGCCGTTCGGGAAACCATAAACGAGCAGCGGCACGGCAAACGCAGCGCGGTACCCAACCGTCCCGAACCACCGTTCGGCGAAGAATGATGTATCCAAGGTGTTCAGATCAGCGGTGCAAGGATTTATTCCCCGTCCTTGTGCCGCTTTTTAGTGCCACAACATTGTCCTGTTTCAAAGAGTCCTAGTTTTATATTGTGATATCCGGATAAGCGGATGTATATTCCCGCCGCTTGAAACGAGGATGGCTGGATATGGCAAAAAATAGAACTTTCCCCGAGTACACCACGACTGACGGCAAACGCTTTTCCAAACTGCTCGAACAGAAGGTACTGATGCTCGACGGCGCGATGGGCACCATGATCCAGCAGCATAAGCTGGAGGAGGCCGACTTTCGCGGCGCGCGGTTTACCGACCATCCTTCCGACCTGAAGGGCAACAACGACCTGCTAACGATTACCAAGCCAGAACTAATCGAGCAAATCCACATCGAGTTCCTTGAAGCGGGCGCGGACATCATCGAAACCAATACCTTTAGCTCCACCAGCATTTCGCAGGCCGACTATGGCTTGGAGCCGCTCGTCCGCGAACTCAATATCGAGGCCGCCAAGGTGGCGCGGCGAGCAGTTGCCAAAACCTTGGAAAAAGATCCGTCGCGCACCCTTTTCATCGCCGGCTCCATCGGCCCGACCAACCGCACCGCCTCCATCTCGCCCGACGTAAACGATCCCGCCTATCGCGCCGTCACCTTTGATGACCTTGTCAAAGCCTACACCGAACAGGCGGAAGCGCTGATCGAAGGCGGCGTGGACATCCTGCTCGTCGAAACCGTCTTCGACACGCTCAACGCCAAGGCCGCACTCTTCGCCATCGACGAGGTTTTCGAGAAGGCTGGCCAGCGACTACCCGTCATGGTTTCGGTCACCATCACCGACAAGTCCGGTCGCACCCTCTCTGGCCAGACACCGACCGCGTTCTGGTACAGCATCGAGCACGCGAAGCCCGTTTCCGTCGGCATCAACTGCGCCCTTGGCGCCGAAGACATGCGCCCCTACGTCGAAGAGCTGTCCGAAGTCGCCCCGTGCCATATCAGCATCTACGCCAACGCCGGGCTGCCCAACGCCTTCGGCGGCTACGACGACACTCCCGAAGACATGGCCAAAACCTATGGCGACTTTGCCGCGCACGGCCTCGCCAACATCTACGGCGGCTGCTGCGGAACCACCCCCGACCACATCCGGGCCATGGCCAGCGCCGTCAAGAAACACCCGCCACGTCCCCTTAGGGGTCAGTCCTCGCATTTAAGTGTCCCGTGTTTTAGCGGTCTCGAAGCGCTGCGCATCACACCGGAAATGAACCTCGTGATGGTCGGCGAGCGGAGCAACATTACCGGCTCGCCCAAGTTTGCGCGGCTCATCCGCGAAGGCGATCTTGAAGCCGCCTTGCAGATTGCCCGGCAACAGGTGGACAACGGCGCAAACCTGATCGACATCAACATGGACGAGGGTCTTATCGACTCCGAAGCCATGATGGTCCGGTTCCTCAATCTCGTCGCCTCCGAGCCGGATATTTCGCGTGTGCCGATCATGATCGACTCCTCGAAATGGGAAGTCATCGAAGCCGGACTAAAGTGCATCCAGGGCAAGGGCATCGTTAATTCCATCAGCATGAAAGAGGGAGAGGACGCCTTCCGCGAACATGCCCGCAAGATCCGGCGCTACGGCGCGGGGATGGTCGTCATGGCGTTCGATGAGAATGGACAGGCCGACACCACCGAACGTCGCATTTCCATCTGCACCCGCGCCTACAAGATCCTCGTTGACGAGCTGGGCATCGACCCGACCAACATTATTTTCGACCCAAACGTTTTCCCGATCGGTACCGGCATGGAGGAGCACCGCATCAACGCGGTCTCCTTCTTCGAAGCCACCAAGGTGATCCGCGAAACGCTGCCGGGCGTATTGGTGAGCGGTGGAGTTAGCAATGTCTCATTCTCGTTCCGCGGCAACAACCGGGTACGCGAGGCGATCCACGCCGCCTTCCTCTACCACGGCATGGGAGCCGGACTGAACATGGCCATCGTCAACGCCGGCATGCTGGAGGTCTACGACGAAGTGCCGAAGGAGCTGATGGAGCTCGTCGAGGATGTCGTGCTCAACCGCCGCGACGACGCCACCGAAAGGTTGATCGACTATGCCGAGGCCATCAAGGCCGAGGGCAGCGGAAAGAAGGAGGCCAAAACGCAGGAGTGGCGCAACGGCACCATCGAAGAGCGGCTCAAGCATGCGCTGGTGAAGGGCATTGTCGACCATATCGACGAAGACGTCGAAGAGGCGCGCCAACAATACGGCAGCCCGATCAAGGTGATCGAAGGACCGCTGATGGCCGGAATGGATGTGGTCGGCGACCTGTTTGGCTCGGGCAAGATGTTCCTACCGCAGGTGGTCAAGAGCGCGCGCGTGATGAAGAAGGCCGTCGCCTATCTCCAGCCTTACCTTGAGGCGGAGAAGGAGGGCAAGCCCTCTAGTGCCGGAAAGATATTGCTCGCCACGGTGAAGGGCGATGTCCACGACATCGGCAAGAACATTGTCGGCGTGGTGCTGGCCTGCAATAATTTCGAGGTGAGGGATCTCGGCGTGATGGTTCCGTGGAAAACGATCCTCAAGGAAGCCAAGGAATGGGGCGCGGACATCATTGGGCTTTCCGGCCTCATCACACCGTCGCTCGACGAAATGGCGCACGTGGCTAAGGAGATGCAGCGCGAAGGGCTGGAACTTCCCCTACTCGTTGGCGGTGCCACCACCAGCAAGAAGCACACGGCCGTAAAGATTGCCCCGGAATACGACGGACTTGCCATGCACGTACTCGATGCCTCGCGCGCGGTCACCGTCGTGCAGTCGATTCTGAACGACGGCGGAGACTATCGCCGCGCCAGCCGAATTGAAAACGAAGCCATCCGCAAGGAATACAATGCCACCCTGCAAGCCAAGGAGTTCCTTCCCTTGGAAAAGGCGCGCGCCAACGCGTTTTCCAGCGAAAGGAAAGACTACACGCCGCCCCTCCCCGAATTCCTTGGCGTGCGCACGATTGAGGTTTCCGTTGAAGAGCTGGTTCCCTTTATTGATTGGACGCCCTATTTCTGGACATGGGAACTACAGGGAAAATATCCCGCTATTTTGGAAAAAGCGGAAGCCCGCTCGGTCTATGACGATGCGCAGGCAATGCTTAAGCGCGTTATCGACGAAAACCTGATCCAACCGCGCGGTGTCCATGCCTTTTTCCCCGCCAACCGCGTTGGCGATGACGTCGAAATCCAGTTTGGCGGCGCAACAACCATGCTGCACTTCCTCCGCCAGCAGATGATCAAGAAGGACGGTACACCCAATCGCAGCCTTGCCGATTTTATCGCACCAAAGGAATCGGGTGTCACCGACCATATCGGCGCATTCGCCGTCACCGCCGGTCCCTCTGTTGTCAAGCTAGCCAACCAGTACAAGGCCGACCTCGACGACTACAACGCCATCCTCATCCAGGCGCTCGGCGACCGGCTGGCGGAAGCCTTCGCGGAATATTTGCATAAACAGGCACGCGATGCGTGGGGCTACGGCAAAGACGAAAGCCTTTCCATCGACGAAATGATCAAGGAAAAATATCGCGGCATCCGCCCGGCGGCGGGCTATCCCGCCTGCCCCGACCACACCGAAAAGCAGACGATTTTCCAGTTGCTAGAAGCCACGAAAAACACCGGCATCGAACTGACCGAAAGCATGGCCATGAACCCGCCCGGCTCCGTTTCCGGCCTCTACTTCTCGCATCCCGAATCGCGCTATTTCCCGCTTGGCCGCATTGACCGCGACCAAGTCGAAGACTACGCTCAACGCAAAGGCTGGACGATTGGGGAAGCGGAAAAATGGCTCGCGCCGAATCTGGGCTATGCCTAGCGTGACGAGTGAGCCGTGAGGCGTGATCAAAAAAAGAGAATCAATGAATTATTTAGAATGGGAAAAGAGTGTTCCAAGTGTCATTAAGGAAGACTCGCTGTGGACAGTGGAGGCTTACCGGCTCTCTCTATTCTTGGCCGATATCAGCTGGCATGATGCAACCAAGCTTTCAAATGATCGCCGAACACGCTCTCTATCAGATCAGCTTTATCGCTCAGTCGGCTCCATCAGTGCAAATATCGAAGAAGGCTATTCTAAGCACAGCTCAAAGGATCGGGCTCGCTTCTATGAATATGCGCTGGGATCTGCCCGTGAAAGCCGCGGATGGTACTACAAAGCCCGCCACGTGCTGGGCGAAGCCGTTGGTGATCACAGAATGGGACTTACAACCCAGATCGTTCGTCTATTGATCAAGATGGTTCCAGATCAACGCGGATATAAGATCACGGAAGACAGTCCCGAATACATCACTAAAAACCCTTTGCTAGAGGATGTCCCCTTTTAAATCACGCCTCACGGCTCAATCGTCACGCATTTCAATCGAAGAAGAAAACTATGAAAAACATCCTTGAACGCATTTCAGAACATCCCCTCATCTTCGACGGCGCAATGGGCACGATGATCTACTCGAAGGGCGTGTTCATCAATACGTGCTACGAGCATCTGTGTATCACCAGCCCCGGGCTGATCGGCGGCATCCATCAGGAATACGCCGATGCCGGGGCGGATGTGATCGAAACCAACTCGTTCGGCGCCAACCGCTTCAAGCTGCAGGAGCATGGGCTGGCCGACCAACTGGAAGCGATCAACCGCGCCGCCGTCCGGCTGGCGCGCGAAGCTTCGGGCGACAACGCACTCGTTGCGGGATCCGTCGGCCCTCTCCTGAAATCCGGCCAAGTGTTTATCGAGAACCAAATCGATAAACTGGCTGGAACCTATCGCGAGCAAATGGCGGTGCTGGCCGACGAGGGCATCGACTTTTTCATGCTCGAAACCTTCACGCACATCCGGGAGGCGCAGCTTGCCGCCCGGGTGGCGAGGGAATTCGGGCTTCCCGTTTTCGTTTCCATGACCGTCGGCACGGGCGGCGAAACCCAGAAAGGTCGCCCGGTCGAGCAGATTGCCCAGGCCTTGGAAAACGACAGCAACGTGGATGGCATCGGTCTCAACTGCGGAGGCGGCCCCGCTTCGGCCTATAGCAATGCCGAACGCGCTCTCCCTCTCGCCACGAAACCCTTTACCGTGATGGCCAACGCGGGCGCTCCGCAGGAGGTCGATGGACGAATGATCTATATGTCCACCCCCGAATATTTCACTGAGTATGCCAAGAACATGATCCAGATCGGCGTGCGCGGGGTCGGCGGATGCTGCGGCACGACGCCGGCGCACATTGCCATGATGGCCAAGACGGTCAAATCGCTCACCGGCGTAAAAAAACATATCACCATCGAGAGCCATGCGACGGAGGATGCTCCGGAAGTCGACGTGGTTTCAATGGCTGAAAAATGCGCCTTCGCCGCCAAGCTCGCGCGCGGCGAGAAAGTCACCAGCGTCGAGATCACCCCGCCCCGCTCCATCGACCTCAAACCGATGCTCGCCCAGTGCCAGACCTGCAAGGATGCGGGTATCGATGCGATCAATATTCCCGACGGCCCGCGCGCCAGCGCACGCATCTCGCCAATGGTCGCCGCGCTGGCGGTCGAGCGCGAAGTGGGTATTGAAACCGTGCTGCACTATTGCTGCCGCGACCGCAACTTAATTGGCATGCAGTCCGACCTGCTCGGCGGCTATGCCGGCGGCTTGCGCAACTATCTCATCATTACCGGCGACCCGCCCAAGCTCGGCAACTACCCGGATTCGACCCCCGTCTTCGACGTCGACGCCGTCGGCCTAACACAGGTCGTCAACAATCTCAACCACGGCATGGATGTGGGAGGGAACGTGATCGACCCACCGACCGGCATCCTGATCGGCGTGGGAGCGAACCCCTGCGCCGTCGAACCCAAGCGCGAACTACAGCACTACCTGAACAAGATCAACGCAGGCGCGGAATATGCCATCACCCAGCCCATCTTCGATCCCGAAGCCCTGTTTCGCTTCATGGATGCGGCGGAGGCCAAGGGCGGCAGCATCCCGATCGTCGCCGGCGTCTGGCCGCTGGTCTCGTTCCGCAATGCGGAGTTCCTTGCCAACGAAGTGCCGGGAGTCGAAGTGCCTGATGCCATCCGCGAACGGATGAGCCACGCCAAGACCAAGGAAGACGGCCGCAGGCTCGGCATCGAGATTGCCCGTGAGATCCGCGACCGCATCGCCGACCGCGTTGCCGGCTACCAGGTCAGCGCCCCCTTCGGGATTGTGGAGTTGGCGTTGCAGGTGCTGGAATAGAAAAACAATTCGCACACAAAGCCACAGAGGCACAGAGGAGAACTCCTGCTTCGTGTCTTGGTGGCTTCGTGTGATAAAATTTACGCCAGAAACCGCTCAATTGCTTTATTGATTCTGCCAAGCACGCGCTCGCGGCCGAGGATCTCCAGCATGGGAAAGAGTTCCGGCCCCGACTGGACACCGCAAAGGGCGATGCGCAAGGGCGCCATTACCGCACCGAAACCGAGGCCAGAGGTTTCGATAAACTCGTGCAGCGCTTTGTCGGTGCCAGCTTCATCAAAGGTTTCCAGCGACTGGAAAATTTCGGCAACCTGATCGAGGGTTTCGCGGACACCGTCTTTCTGAAGCTTTTTACGGACGGCCTTTTCGTCGTATTCAAAATCGTCGGTGAAGAAATAGCCAGAAAG
>DAOUQA010000266.1 GCA_030625905.1 Kiritimatiellales bacterium
ATTGGAAAAGATTTCACATGGATCGACGTCATTGAATGCAATGAATTATTTTTGCGGCATGAGGTGACCACGGCGCACTACTATATGTTTGGTGGTCCCGGCGAAACCCCGGAGACGGTGATGCAGGGGATTGAAAATGTCCGCAACCTTGAGCAGACCGCCAACTTTATGTTTATGGGCATTCGCATCCTGCCCGGAACCAGTCTGATGGCCCTTGCCCGGCAGGAGGGGCTTGTCACCGACCAAACCGATATCATCGATCCGATTTATTATATTGCAAAGGGGATTGATCGGAGTTGGCTCGAAAAAACGCTTACCGATGGATTCGAGGATAAGTTTAACTGCGTCTTCCCGCCCGACGCGCTCGACGACAAACTCCACATGCTGCACAAGCTCGGCTACGGCGGCACCGCCTACGATATGCTTATTGGTGCAGGGAAGCGAAAGCGGAAACGGAGTCGGCAACAAGCATGAAAAATAAAAACCAAATTTCCGACACCTCATTTCATGAAATAACCGAACTGATCCAGTCCGCCAAACAACGGGCCTACCGGGCGGTCAACACCGAACTGGTCAATCTATATTGGCAGGTTGGGGAAATCATCGTACAGCGAATTGCATCCGATGGGTGGGGCAAAACAACCATTGAAGCCTTGAGTCATTACATTCGGAAAAGACAACCCGGAATACGCGGGTTTTCTGCTTCGAATCTGTGGCGAATGCGGCAATTCTACGAGACCTATTTTCAAAGTGAAATTCTCGCACCACTGGTTCGAGAATTAACATGGAGTCATAATATCCTAATTTTAGGGCAGGCGAAACAGGAGGAAGAGCGGGAGTTTTATATTCGTACGGCCATTTACGAGAAATGGAGTAGTCGTGAACTGGATCGCCAGCTTAAATCCGGATTGTTTTTGCGTGCCGTCGTTAATCCACCAAAACTCGCAACAGTGCTGCGAGAATTATATCCGCTTGCAGAAACGGTATTTAAGGATGCCTATGCACTTGAGTTTCTGGGGATTTCTGAGGTTCACGATGAGTCTGATCTGCATGGATCTTTGATCCGCAATCTTGGCCGTTTCTTAACGGAGTTGGGTCGCGATTTTTGCTATGTCAGTTCGGAATATCCGTTGCAGGTGGGGGGGCAGGATTTTTCGCTGGATATGCTCTTTTTCCATCGTGGGCTCAATGCGTTGGTGGCCATTGAACTGAAAGCGCGGCGGTTTGAGCCCGAAGACCTAGGCAAACTCAACTTTTATCTCGAAGCACTCGATCGCGACCATCGCAAATCTCATGAAAACCCCGCCATCGGCATGCTGCTCTGCGCAACCAAGGATGAGGAGGTCGTGGAGTATGCCCTCAGCCGATCCCTTTCCCCGGCGATGGTCAGCGAATATCAAATTCAAATGCCCGACAAAAAACTGTTGCAAGCCAAGTTGCACGAGTTTTATCAAATGCTCGCTCCTTTGAATCCAAAGGAACCCTCATGAACCTGCTTGTCAAACCACCCTGTTTCCTTCGCCATGTCTGAATTGATTCTACAATCTGTTTGGTGCGTGGTTCCGGTTTATAACAACGGCGCGACGGTCAAGGCTGTGGCGCTGGGATGCCGGGAGCATTTGGCGCGTGTGCTGGTGGTGGATGATGGCTCCACGGATGTGGATGTGGCGGTGCTCTTTTCCGATACGGATATCGTGGTGCTTCACCATTTCGAAAACCGGGGCAAGGGCGCGGCGCTACAATCGGCTTTGGAATATCTCAAGGAATGCGGGGCAAGCTGGATGGTTTGCATCGATGCCGATGGTCAGCACGACCCCGGCGATCTGCCCAAATTTTTTCCAATGCTTGGAAAAGCGCCTGCCAGCATCGTGCTTGGAGCACGTGATTTTTCGGGCGAAAATGTTCCGGGTGGAAGCAAGTTTGGCCGTAAGTTTTCCAACTTTTGGATCAAGCTGGAGTGCGGCGCAAGCATGTCGGATTCGCAGAGTGGGTTCCGCGCCTATCCGGTGGAGCTGCTTTTGCAAATGAAGTTGCGCGGAAACCGATATGATTTTGAAGTCGAGGTGCTGACGAAGGCGGTCTGGTGTGGTCTCTCCATCGAGGAGGTGCCGATCAGCGTTCACTATCCGCCGAAGGAAGAGCGGATCAGCCATTTTAATCAATGGAAGGATAATGTGCGGTTGACGGAGCGGCATACGCTGTTGGTGGGCCGCCGCCTGTTGCCGTGGCCGCACCGGAAACTGGTCAAGCGGGGCGAGACGGATTGGAAAAACCTGTTGCTTCATCCCCGCAAGTTCTTGGCGATGCTGTTGAAGGAAAATTCTTCCCCGGTGGAGCTGGGAGTGGCGGCCGGGGTCGGGGTCTTGCTGGCAACATTGCCGCTGATTGCCTGCCATACCATCGCGATTTTGTATGTGGCCACGAAGCTAAACCTGAACCGTCTGCTGGCGGTGAATGTGCAGCATCTTTGTGCCCCGCCGTTTGTTCCGCTGGTGTGCATCGGACTGGGATTTTATCTGCGCACGGGAGCATGGATTG
>DAOUQA010000069.1 GCA_030625905.1 Kiritimatiellales bacterium
CGGTTGGTACCATTCGCCTTTGACATATCGCTTCTGCCCGCCTCCTTCGAGATCGATCTGGAGTTCCCCGCCGAGGGGGTTGAGTTGCGTGCGGGTATAGTTGAGCAACACGCTCCAGAGTGCGGCGGCATCGGTGGTGACCTCTACTTTCGTGCCGAAATGGAGATAGGTGGGACCCCAGAACTTTTCGATGGTTTTGTATTCCAGCTCGAACCCTTCGTCGTTGGGGGTGAGGTCGTAGGTGACGGTTTGAAAGTCGCCCATCCCGTGGATGCGGCGAAGGTCATCGTTCACCGAGTCCAGTTGTAAGGGCCCTTTTTGGGTTTTGATGCGGTCGCGAATGACGGTTTCGGAAACCGCTTTATTCCCCGTAACTTTGATATCGGTGATGAAAACCTCCTCGCTATGCCGCAGACGCTGCTTTGCCAGAAAGGCCTCGAAGGTTTCGGCATCGACGGAGTATTGGCTCAGCTGCCCGCGCAGCCGCTCCACAGCCTTTCGTCCGGGCGGGATGATTTCCTTCACTTTCTGGAACTGGGAGGCCGACAAGTTGGGGAGGTCGGGAGAAATCACGACGTCGGCCAGCGCGAGCTGTTTTTCCTGTTCGGGGCGCTGCATGAGGCTGTAGGTGCGTCCGATGATACTGCCTAGGGAACGAAAGTCGCTCTCGGCGCTTTTGTCGGCGGAGGTGGCGCCCACGTCGACGGCAATGATGATGTCGGCGCCCATTTCCTTGACGACCTCTACCGGAATATTGTCGAGGATGCCGCCGTCCACCAGCACCATGCCATCCATCCGCACCGGAGTGAATGCACCGGGCACGGCCATGCTTGCGCGCATGGCTTGCGCGAGATTGCCCGATTTCAGCACAACCGATGTCCCGCTACGCAGATCGGTGGCGACCGCGCGGTAGGGAATGTTCAGCTGGTCGAAATCGGTGATGCCCGTGCCGTTGATGGTAAAGGTTTCGAGCACATTGTTGAGTTTCTGGCCATGGGCCATGCCGGGGGAATACAGGATTTGCCAATCCTTGAGGCCAAATTCCATTCCCATGAAGCGCTTGTCGTCGACCTTTCGGCGGTAGTCCAGAAATTGATGGGGTGAGCGGTCCTTGAGAACCTGCCACCAGTTTAGGGAGATAAACCGCTGTTCGATTTCCTCCGGCGACATACCCGAGGCATACATTCCGGCAACGACTGCGCCCATGCTAGTGCCGCCGATATAGTCGATCGGGATTTGAAGCGCCTCCATCTCCTGCAACACCCCAATATGAGCAAGTCCCAGCGCACCGCCGCCGCCAAGCACAAGCCCGATCTTGGGGCGCTCCTCCTCCGCTGCATGGAGAGAGGTGAGCAGAAATGTGCCGGCAAGAATTATGGTCGGTATCAACTTCATTATGTGTTGCTTTTTCCACTTGTAGATCTCTCCTTCCGGAACTTTTTAGTTCCTTTCCGAGAGTCCGTCAAACTGGGGGTGCTTCAGTCTGTCCCTGCCCGGTCCAGCTCAGGGTTCAAGGCTCCCCATTTCCTCCGCCAGATCGACCGCGATGCGCTCCTTCTGCCGGATGGCTTCCGAAGTCTGCAAAGCCACATCGAGAATCCGGTCGCGGATCAGCAACAAGTCGCGCAATTGTTCCAGCCGCCCCGTATCCATCTGCTCCAGATCCTTGGAAAGTTGTTTCAGCAGGGGCTTGAGCGTGCGGCGGCGCTGGTCCGCCTGATTGTAGTACTCCTCTGCGGTTTTCAGCAACACGCGCAACCGTTCCTCGATCATTGCGCGTTGCAGATCCATAGTAGCGACGGAAAGCGCGTACTGCCGCTGGTAGACCGCAATGTCGGGGTTGCGTGTGCCCCATGGCAAAACAAATGCCGCTGACAGCCACCAGCTGTTTTCCCCGCCTTCATAGTCCACGTCGTAGCCAGGCTGGATATACTTGAAGCGGAAGCCGTCCTCGGAACGAGCCACGGCCTCGGCCGCCCCCAACGACCGTGTGTCCACCTCGGATTGACGATAGTCTGCGCGGTGACCCAGCGCCTGCCGAAGCAGGGGTTCGAACTCCATCTGCGGAGGCATTTCAACCACAGCGATGGCCGAAAACCGTTCCAGATCGGCAGCGTGACCCAAAACAAGGCGGAGTTGCTTCCGCATCTCGAGCAACAAGCTTTTCACCTGCTCCCGATCATTCACAAGATCGAGATAATGGCTGTAGAGTTTTGCACGGTCCGGCACCGCAAGCTGGCGGACTTCCACGCTTTGGTCGGCTTTGCCAAGATAGGGTTCCAGGTTTAGGATCTCTTCATCGAACAGGGTCTGCTTCCGCCGGAGCATACGGTAGGCGCAAAAGTCGCGGTACACCGCCATGACTTCCTGCCAGTCCAGCGCCGCCACACGCAACTGCTCCGACTCCGCAACGAGGGCGAGCTGTTCGCGCAGCTTGTCCTTGCTCCACCGATCCGGCAGGTAGATGCGCAGCGCCAGACCCACTTCGGAATTCGTCACCCGCGGGCGCAGTTCCAACCCATATGCCGAGCGGCTTTTCGCCTGCGCCTCGGCCTGTTCCAGTGCGGTCAATTCATCGAGCAACACACTTTCCGACCGGATGCGGATGGCTTCATGCAGGTTGCCCTTGCGCATGATCGCGGCGAGATCCTGGTCTGTGACCGCCATAGACATCACCGGCAACAGCGCCAGCAAAAAAACGGGTATGATTCCGCGTTGCATCACTTTTCCCCAAACCATTGATCGAAAATGGAAACATCCGGCACAACGACCACCCGTTCGCCAGGCACCAGTTCGGCATGGTCGTCGAGTTCAATCACAATGCGCCGTCCGCGCAGGAGCTGGTCGGCAAAGCCTGTGAAGACCGGAAGCTTCCGAATATCAGCGGTTACCGTCTTGACCCGGCCATGGTATAGCTTGCGGCTGGCCGACGCGATCACCCGGCAGCGTTCGCCCTCCCCGATATCCAACCGTTTTTCTTCCGGCATAAAGGCAATGACCCGCGAGGTGGAAACGTTGCTGATGCGCACCACCGGGTCACCGGTTTCAATTACATCGCCCGGTTGGTGCAGCACTTCGGCCACCACCCCCGCGGTTGTGGCCGTCAACCGGCATTGTGCAATTTGAAGCGCCTTTAATTCGTTGGAGTTGAATTGCTCGGCATCGCGCACGGCTACCTCGAGCCGTTCTTCGAGCTGAACGATCAAGTTGGGGTAGTGCAGCAGCACCTGCTTGGTGGCGGCAATCTGCGGGCGCAAATCCTCGATCTCCTGTTCGAGAACAAGGTTTTCTTTCAGCAGTTTAGCCGTGCGTTTCCACCGGGCTTTGAGGGTCTGAAGCTCGGCCGTCAACTTGGCCTGCTCCAGCTTCATGCTTTCGGCCTCATAGCGGATCGAGTGGATCTTGTCGTAGGTCTTCATCAGTGAAGCCTGATCCATCAGAAGCTCCGTCGCCAGCGACTCGTTATCCAGTTCCCCGATGAGCTGCCCCTCGTGGACGGGGTCACCCAAATTGACGAGCAGCGATTTAAGCCGACCGCTTTCAAGTGGCGAAACATATTCATAGGTGCGCTCGGCGACGCCATAGAAACGGATCCGGTGCAGGCCGCCGGGCAGCAAAAGCAATACGGTGATCGCAGCACTGATCCAGATGATCCAGGGCCACCCGTTGAACAACTGGCGAACCAGATGGCGGGGATGGTGGCGAAGGGAGGAACGCTTGAACGTAGAGTTGGTCATCTTTTGTTCCTCCTTTAAAGTTCAACGGTAGTGCGTTGCATCACCAGGTTTACTTCGGCAACGCTTTCGAGCGCCTCGAATTTCTTTACGATATCGACCTGGTAGGAGGGATCGATCAGGCGGACCTGATAGGAATATTCGAGCAGGTCGCCCTGGACTGCCTCGCGCATGGCCAGTAGCGTGTAGGCCGAGCAGCACTCCGCCAAGACCGCGTCCACTTCGGTGCGGGCATCGTCGTTGTCCGCCGCCACCAGGAAGCGAAGCATCGCTTCGTAGCGGCGGTGCGTCGCAAATGGCGCCCAGTGCAAGAGTACGATGACGGAGCTGAGTAGCACGCAGCCGGTGATGGCCACGGCAAACATGCCCGCGCCGCAGGCGATGCCCAGCCCGAGCGAGGCAAACAGGAACATCATGTCGCGCGGATCGCGAACCACGGTGCGGAAGCGGATCAGCGAAAGCGCGCCCACTACACCGATGCCGCGCGCAAGGCTGTCGCCCATCGACATCATCACCATGCAGACAATCATCCCGCCAAGAATCAGCGTATGCACAAATGCGCGCGAATACGACAGCGACTGGAACGTCACCTGATAGAGCTTCGCCACCACCGAACACAGCACAAAACTCAGCAGCATGGCCGATATCACATGCTGGACACTCAGGGTCTGCGAGCTGCCCGCCGCAGAAATCAAATCCATCCACCCACCTGTACTCATCCTATTCCCCTTTTAATCATACATAAACTCATCGGCAAAAGGGGCTTCCTCTTGCCCGGTCAAAAGATTTTCCATCCAGATAGCGGTCGAATACTTGCAGTTGCCGCAACGGATCAAATCAAACTCCTGAACCAATTCAATCAGCCAGGCCGGAACCTGCTCGGTACACTTCAACTCCAGCACCAGCGACGACTCCCTGCGGTTGCGCACCAGCCCGCTGTCCATCGAAATAAACTTTCCGGCACCGCCCCAGTTATACATGTCAAACACGGGCTGGTAGCAAAGCTTCGAGTCGAAAGTGACCCGTGCATAGTGGTCGAAGAGCCCCACGAAGGCCTCCCGGCAATAGCGGACATAGACGCGCGGCTCGGCATTGATTTCCTCGGACAGCCGGACAAACTCGTGAAATGCCTCGCGCTCCTTCACCGATTTAAGGTTCAGTTCGTCAGTCTGCTTTTCGAGTACCCCCGGCTTCCATTCGACGAACGGAATGCAAGCCCGCGACTTGATGACCCGTTCAAAATATTTCCGCTTGATCTCAAGGAAGACCGGGGCATCGCCCGGCGGCTTCCCATAGGTTCGAACCCGAAGCTTGAACCGGTGCGCGGCCTCCCACTCCTTGGCATAGTGCAGCGAAAGCGACGGCGAATCAAGTTGGAGCGTAGTGATGAAATATTTTCCGCCGGCGGCCGCGCAGTGCTTATCCAGTTCGCAGTAGGGGCGGATGAACGCCTTGATCGGCTCGACCAGCTGGCGCGGAATAATATACTTCGCCTCGAACCGGTTCAGTTCCGTGGAAAAGTCCGCTCCTTCGAATCTTTCGCTATGTGCGTGGGTTCTCATTGAAATATTCTAAAAAACACTTAGACCTATAACATACCACTAATAAAAGGCAATAGAAAGAAAACGGCCCCGTGCGATTGAACCGGTATTGGTACTGCGCGCAGGTTGACTCCATCGCTCCCGACCCGATGGGTTTCCCCAGAGCCTTGAAGTACGCCTTTATCAAAAAACACCGGCAAGAGTATGCGGTGCGGAGAATCCCTGAAAATGGATGGAAGGGGATGAAAAATAGGCGCGAGGGGTTGTTTCCGCCGGAAGAAAAGTTAATCATTCGCGCATGGAAAAACTTGGTGAAATTGGTGAACACGAGGCTATCCGGCGCTTGACCGCCAAGCTCGGGGTCCACGCCGACCTGTGCGTCGGTGTCGGCGACGACTGCGCTGTGTGCGAACTTCCCGGCACGGGAACCGACCAGGTTTTCACCACCGACCCCGTCATCGAGGGCATCCATTTCCAGCCTGCGGAAAACCCGGAGCGGATCGGCAACAAGGCGGCTGGGCGCGTGCTGAGCGATATCGCCGCGATGGGTGCGCATCCGCAATGGTTGCTGGTCAACGTGGTTGCCCCGCCGGAGCAGGATTTCCAGACCTTGGAAAAAATCTATGTGGGTATGACTGCGCTCTGCGAGCGCTTTGGCGCAACCATCATTGGCGGCGATCTGGCGCAGGGACCGTGCCTGGAACTGCATGTCTTTGGCACGGGCGTGCTTCCGTCTGGAACCGCCCTGCTGCGTTCAGGTGCAAGACCCGGCGACTTCATATTCGTGACTGGCCCGCTCGGTTGCAGCATCGAAGGCCGGCATCTCGATTTCACGCCACGCGTGGAGGAAGGGATCTTCCTGCGCGAAACCGGGCTGGTGAACGCCATGATGGATATTAGCGATGGGCTGGCGACCGACCTGCGGCATATCTTGAAGCAAAGCGGCGTGGGCGCATTGCTTGAAGCCGAACGGATTCCAAAAGCCGGAACCCTTGAACAGGCGCTCCATGACGGGGAGGATTTTGAATTGCTCTTCACGACCTCTCCGGAAGACGCGGAAGACCTGCGCGTCAAATGGCTGGAAAAATATGGCATCGAACTTCCAATGATTGGAAAAACCACGGATGAAATGGAGACCTTGAAACTTAAGAGAGATGGAAATATCCAGATTTTGGAGGCCAAGGCCTTCGAACATTTTTCAAACCAAACCCAAGGGGGGATGCAATGAACGAACTGAAAGCAAGGATTACAGGCGGATTGAAAAATATCCAGTTGGCCAATCTGGCCACCATTACGGCCGATGGCCTGCCTTGGACCCGGTATGTGATGATTGCCGGCGACGATGAACTGACGATCCGGTGCGCCACGTTTCTAGCGGCGCGAAAAGTCGGACAGATCAAACAGAACCCCGAAGTCCACCTGAGCTGCGGCGTCTTGGATCCGATGGAGATAAAACCCTACTGCCAAATCCAAGGGTGTGCCGAAATTGCCACCGATGCGGCCGAAAAGACGGCGTTTTGGAATCCCTCGCTCGAATCCATCTTCAGCGGCGCGGATGACCCGAACTATGCAGTGTTGCTGATCAAGCCCTACAGGATCGAGCTTTGGACTCCGCCGGGAATGGAGCCGGAAGTGTTGGAAATCAATTAACCCAAGGGAGCAGACGAACCGCGAAACTGTAGAAACATTCGGCGGTTGAATTTTAAAGTTCGTTTTCTGGGTACTTTCTATTCTTCCCATAACTACTCCCAGAAGCATTTGTTACAAGGGTTTTTCCACTGGCTGGAAACTTGTATTCCGTGACGTTGTGTGGATACTGAGCGGTTCAGTTTTTCGAAATATAAAATGATTGGGATGAACAATGGCGCAAGACACTAGGTCTTTTGAATCAACACTTCACGATATTGTATACAGCATAGATACAGGCACCGGCCTCAAGATCATCCGGGTGACGCTGTATATCCTCTTCCTGCTGATCATTGTGATGCTCTATACAGCGACGCAGTTCCGCGGCCTGAGGACCGAAGAAGCCATGGACTATGCGCAGCTCGGGCGGAACATTTCCTTGAACGGAGGGGTGCTGACGACAAAGTGTATCCGGCCGGTCTCCATGTGGAAGATAGGCGAACGCAATCCGGACGGGAATCCGCAAATCGGCGGCCATCCCGATCTTTACCATCCACCGGCCTATCCTTTGGTTTTGTCTGCCGGGTTTAGTTTGTTCGAGTGGATGGGAATCGACCCGTTTCAAAATCCGGAAGCGGCGCGCGCCACCTCGTTGCCTGCCGAGCAATGGGTCATCTTGCCGGTAAACCATTTGTTCAGCATCCTTACGGGCTGGATTGTCTTTTCCCTGGGCAAGCGACTGTTTTCGCGCGAGGTCGGGTTTCTTGGAATGACGATCTACTATCTCAGCAACCTGGTTTGGCAGGATAGCCTCTCAGGTCTGAATATTTCGATGGCGTGTTTTCTTGTTGCCGCATCGTTCCACGCCATGGTGGTATCCATGCTGAACCGTCGCGATGGGCGCTCCACATTTGCCTGGGCGTTTCCGTTTGTGTTGTCGGTGGTCTTTTCGGCCATCGCTTTCCTGACCCGCTATATCACTCTTGCCGCAGTTCCCGGGATCGCCTTGTTTGCCTGGTTGATGGCCGGCCGCTTCCGTGGCGGGACACGCTATGTGGTTGTTTTTGTCGCGCTTTACCTGATCATGGTCTCGCCGTGGCTGTACCGGAACTATGCCATTAGCGGAAACCCAATGGGTCTGGCCGGCCATACTGCTTTGGCCGATACCTCCAGATATCCGGACAAGGCTTTCGAGCGCCAACTGCACCCGGAGTTTACCTCCGGACAGGTCGTCTCGGAATTGAAGAAAAAATGGGTGCTAAACTATTCGGAGAAGTATGAATCGGTACTCCCCGGCCTTGGTGGCGGAGTACTAATGACCCTTTTCTTAACCACCTTTTTCTATCATTTCGTTCGCCCGCAAGTGAACTACCTGCGCTGGGGGATAGGGCTCTCCTTGTTGCTCACGATCATTATTGCCGGCTTCTTTTCGGAATCATCGATCGATACGATCCATGTTTTCTGGCCTTTTGTTATCCTCTACGGACTGGCGTTTTTCTACATCCTGATTGATCGGCTCGATTTAGGGGTTCGGCTCTACGTTATTTGCATGAAGTGCCTGATTGTTGCCTTGTCGCTGCTGCCCCTCCTTCTCACCATAATGCCGCCGCATGCCGCCCCGCCGTACCCGCCATACTATACGCCCATCATCAGCCAGGTTTCCGGCATGCTCAGCGAACGCGAAGTGATGTGCACCGATATGCCCTGGGCCACCGCCTGGTATGGCGACCGTGTATCCATCCTGCTACCAAAGGATATCGACGATTTCTACGAGATCAACGACTACAAGCAATACATCAGCGGCATGTACATCACCACGATCACCAAGAACAAGCCGTTCGTAAAACAGCTCCTCGATGGTCCGGAAAAGAGTTGGCTTCCTGTCATCAGCGGGCGCACCCCGCCCGACTTCCCGCTGAAGCAGGCGGTGTCGCTCAATCGCCAGGACCAGATATTTCTCTCCGACCGCAATCGCTGGTCGACCGGGGAAGAGGCCGACGCCGAGCAGCAGCAATAGGAGGTTTCTCGTGCGTATTGTATTCATGGGTTCCGCCGAACTGGCGATTCCTTCGCTCGAAGCGATCATGGATTCCGAGAGCGCGGAGGTTGTCGGTGTGGTTGCGCAGCCCGACCGTCCGGCGGGGCGCAAGCGGCAACCGACCGCATGCCCACTCAAGGCGTTTGCCGATGGGCAGGGACTGAATGTCATGACGCCGGAAAAAGTTGGCGCTCCCGAATCGGTGGAGGCCTTGGCTGCGTTGAAGCCCGACCTGTTTGTTGTTGTTGCCTATGGCCAATATATTCCATTGCGCGTCATTGCTCTGGCATCCAGCGAAGCCATCAATGTCCACCCGTCCCTGTTGCCGAAATACCGCGGCTCCGCCCCGATCCAATGGGCCATCGCCAATGGCGACAGCGTGACCGGCGTAAGCATTATCTATCTCGCGCAAAAAATGGATGCCGGCGACATTCTCCGGCAGGAAACCCAGCCCATTGGCGAGGATGACACCTCGGGCGCATTGCACGACAAGCTTGCGGTTTTTGGTGCCGACCTGTTGCTCAAGGCCATCAACGATATCCACAACGGAACGGTTTCGCGCGTTGCACAGGATGAATCGCAGGTGGTGGAAGTGCGAAAACTGGCCAAGGAAGACGGTGAAATCGACTGGGCACTTCCGGCTAAAACCATCCGCAACCGCATCCGCGCATTCGATCCGTGGCCGGGAAATACCTGTAGGCTCCCTGATGGCGAACTCCTTAAGGTTTGGGCCGCCAAGGTTGAGGCGGCGGCTTCCGGCTCTCCCGGCGAAGTACTGGACGATCATTTGCTAGTGGCTACCGGCGACGGAGCCTTGCGTTTAACCGAGATCCAGCCCGCTGGAAAAAAACGCATGCCCACGGGTTCCTTCCTCAATGGGCATCCCGTGGCCAAGGGCGAAGTGCTGGGTTGAACCTAAAGAAGAAGAAAACGATATGGATTTAGAAAAGAAATTCAAGGATCCAGGAGTGGAGTGGCGCGGGAAGCCGTTCTGGAGCTGGAATGGAAAGCTGGAGAAAGGCGAGCTGCTGCGCCAGATCGATGTGATGGAGGAGATGGGCTTCGGCGGCTACTTCATGCACTCGCGCACGGGTCTCGAAACCGAATATCTTGGCGATGAGTGGTTCGACCTGATCAATGCCTGCGCCGATCGCGGCGAGGAGCTCGGCATGGAGTCGTGGCTCTACGACGAAGACCGCTGGCCATCCGGACTGGCGGGCGGCATGGTCTCAAAGAATCCCGAATTCCGCCAAAAGGCAATCTTGCTCGAAATTGATCCCGAGGGGGAAGGGGTGGATGTGATCGCCGAATTTTCCTGCGATCTCGATGCGGTCAACTGCACCAATGTGGAGCAGGCTTTCCAGCCTGCGCAAGGGCAGACTGGAAAGTCCGCCCCACGTACGATTCTGCGCTTTTCCGTGGTCGAGCAGGGCACGAGCGGCTTCTACAATGGCTACACCTATATCGACACCATGAACCGCGACGCCACCGAGGCGTTCCTCCAGTCGACCCACGAAAAATATGCCGAAAAGTGCGGCGACCGACTTGGGCGTTCGATCAAGGGCATCTTTACCGACGAGCCGCATCGCGGTGCCTTGCTCGACGGGTTTTCCATGTATCGCGACGATGGAACCTACTGCCTGCCCTACACGCCAAAACTATTCGAGGAATTTGAGAAGCGCTTTGGCTACGATCTGAAACCCAAGCTCCCCGAGCTGTTCCTGCAGGTGGATGGCCTGCGCATCTCGCCGGTCAAATGGCACTACACCGAACTACTCCAGCAGCTGTTTCTTGAAAACTTTGCCATCCCCTGCCAGACGTGGTGCGAGAAGCACAACCTGATCCTGACCGGCCATATCCTGCAC
>DAOUQA010000148.1 GCA_030625905.1 Kiritimatiellales bacterium
GGCCAAGGACTACCTGATGGTTTTCGCCGTCGCGATGCTGTTGATCACCTTTGCCTTTACCATCGGTGCCATCTACAAGGCCATCGATATCATGGCGCGGGGAATTTCCATCGAGGTTGTTGGGCGGTTTTTCCTGTACAACATTCCATATTCGCTCGCCTACACGATTCCCATCAGCGCCCTTTTCTCAACCCTGCTCCTTTTTGGTCGGCTTTCGGCAGACAGCGAAATCAGCGCAATGAAAAGCAGCGGCTTGAGCATGTGGCAGATTGCCTCGCCCATTGTGCTTATTTCCCTCCTGCTCGTTGGGGTCTGCCTCTACAACAACTGCGTAGTCTATCCCTCGACCGAATATGCCAAGCGAAAGCTACTCAAGGGACTGGGGGTGGAAGATCCGATCAAGTTGCTGGAGGAGGGGCGCTTTATCCGCGAATTCCCCGGCTACATGATCTACGTCGGAAAGAAAAACAAGAACCGGGTGCGCGATCTCATCGTCTATGAGGTCGACAAGAAAACGGATGAGGTAACCGGAAGCATCCGGGCGGAAAGCGGTATTATGACAGCCGATAAGGAACGGGCCGAACTGAAGATTGATCTGTTCGATGTCCGCATTGAGATCCCCGACCCCAGTGCGCCCGGCGATTCCAGCAAGACCCGCTACATCGATGCCCAGAACTATCCGATTCGCCTGGACTTCGAGACCCTGCTGGGAAGTAAGCAGGTTTCCAAAAAGCGGAAAAACATGACGATATTCGAGCTGGCTCACCACATTCGAAATGCTGAAACGGAAAATGCCCGGCTCAGCGAAAATGATCGCCGCATCGAGCATGCCCGGAATCTGGTGGAGGCCAACCAGCGCATCGCCTTGGCACTCTCCCCGTTCATGTTTGTCCTGATCGCCATCCCATTGGGCATAACATCGCACCGCAAGGAATCCTCCATCGGCATGGTGATGAGCCTGGGCATCATGTTCCTCTACTATGTCTTCATGATCCTCTCCGATACGTTCGACAAAAGCCCGCAACTCTATCCTTGGCTAATCCCCTGGATCCCCATCGTCTTCGGCCAGTTGGTTGGTTTTCTCCTGCTGCGCCGGGCAAACTAGTGCGTTGCGATTTAATAAATGCGGGGATGGTGTAGCGCGGGCTTCCCGTCTGCGGGAGCCCGCTTCCCTGCGCTGGCGGGCTCCATGGGAATGGAAGCCCGCACCACACCCGCTATTTGAATCCAGAAGCAAACTAACCGCCGCGCTGGAGATTGCACCCTGCAAGGCTTGCCAATGTCCAAGGCTCCAAGTATGTTCCCCCTCACTGTGCTGGACGGGGTGTGCAGCACCTTTTTGAAGCGTAGAACAGGATTGGATGCGCAGGGCGACCAATCTAATTTCGAGTGCAGAAGGATTGCGCAATATTACGGATTACTCGTTAAACTATGTCATACGAAGTACTAGCACGAAAATGGCGGCCGCAGCAGTTCGCCGATGTGGTCGGGCAGGAGCACGTCACCCGGACGCTCACGAACGCGATCGAGAGCGGGCGCGTGGCACACGCCTACATCTTCATTGGTTCGCGTGGCATAGGAAAGACCACTTCCGCGCGCATTCTGGCCAAAGCGCTCAATTGCGAAAAGGGCTCCACCCCGTATCCGTGCGATGAATGCGACTCCTGCAAGGAGGTCATGGCCGGTAACAGCCTCGACGTGATCGAGATCGACGGGGCCTCCAACAACGGGGTCGACCAAGTCCGCGACCTACGCGACAACGCCCGCTACACCCCGGCGCGCGGCCCGTATAAGATCTATATCATCGACGAAGTCCACATGCTCTCCACCGCCGCGTTCAATGCATTGCTCAAGACGCTTGAAGAGCCGCCGCCGCATGTCAAGTTCATCTTTGCCACCACCGATGTCCACAAGGTGTTGCCGACCATCCTGTCGCGCTGCCAACGGTTCGACCTGCGCCGCATCTCCGTTCAGGATATCGTCGATCGCCTGCGCAAGGGGTGCGATGAAGAGGGTGTTTCGATTTCCGAAGACGCCCTTCTGGCCATTGCCCGCGGAGCCGAGGGTGGGCTGCGCGATGCCGAATCCGCGCTCGACCAGATTATCTCCTTCCGGGGAAAGGAAATCGCGGAAGAGGATGTCCTTGCGGTATTCGGCCTCGTTTCCCGCCATGTGCTCGAAAATCTGGCGGCCGCGATCCTGAAGTCTGATGTGCCGGGCATCATCAACATTGTCGCCGGGATGGATCGTGCTGGAAAAGACCTGCAGCGCGTGGTGATGGAGCTTATGGAGCACTTCCGCAACTTGCTCGTCGTGCTGTATTCCGGTAAGGGCGCATCCGCTCTTGAGCTGCCGGATGCCCAGATGAAGTTCTATGCGGATCTCGCGGCCGAAACCGAGGCAGGAAGGGTGCTGCGCATCGTCGATGCGCTGGTCGAGACCGATGGCCGCATGCGCTATGCACTTTCCAAGAAAATACTGCTCGAAACCGGCCTGATTCGCTGTTCGCGCGCTGCCGAAACGGTCACCATCAACGAGTTGATCAAACAGCTGGCCGAACTAAAAAAAAACTTTAAACCCGGCGAATCTACGGGCGTAGTCGCCGAGGTTCCGACGCAGGGCTACTCCGCCGAGCCGCAAAAAAAAAAGCCGGACGTTGACGAAGTCGAACTGCTGCTGAAAGACTGGCACTCCATTATCAATGACATCTCGAAGGCCGATCCGCTTTCCCGCCGCTATTTCCTCGATACCGCCCCGTTGCGGACGGATGCCACGCATTTGGTCGTCGGATTCGACCCCGAGTTTTCCGGCGAACTGGAGCGCTTCGACAACCCACGGGCCAAGTTGGCGCTGGCGCGGGTGGTGGAGAAACATGTGGGACGGATGCTGGGTATATCGTTCGAACCACTCAAGCCGAGCCATCGCCGGCCGCTACCCTCGGACCACGTTCCCGCAAGTGGTGCTCCGAAAGAAGCATTGACCGGCACGGCGAAATGGTATGCAAATCCCGTTGTGAAAACGGTGGTGGAAGCCTTTAATGGCGAGATTTCAGATATCAGGGAATAGAGAATAAAACCTGAAACCTGAAAACCAAGCACTAGACACCAAGAACCAAGGACTAAGTAAAATGAACATGATGAAAATGATGAAGCAGGCTGCCAGCCTTCAGAAAAATATGAAAAAGAAGCAGAAGGAACTCGGCAAGAGGGAGGTCCAGTTCTCCGCCGGGGGAGGAATGGTGACCGCCGTGGCTACATGCGACATGAAAATAAGGAGCATCAAGATCAATCCGGATGCGGTCGATCCAAACGATGTAAAGAAGCTCGAAGACCTCGTGCTGGCCGCCGTCGATGGTGTACTCAGCTCTGCCCAGGAAACCATGGGTCAGGAAATGAGCAAGCTCACCGGCGGGATGGGACTTCCCGAGGGAATGGATCTCCCCTTTTAGGGGAATATCGAAACACTAATCTCTAAATACTAAACAAGCATCCAATGATGCAAATTTTGAATTTCCAGAATTAGTATTTTGAAATTGTTTAGTATTTAGATATTCGAAGGTAGGATTTTTCTGCAATGCAGCATCTGCTTCCACTTGATAATCTTGTTGCGGCGCTCAGCCGCCTTCCGGGCATTGGAAGGCGTACGGCCGAGCGCATGGCGATGGCGCTTGTACAGGATGGCAGGGGGCTCATGCGCATTCTGGCCAATGCGTTGCTCGAGGCCGACGAGGGAATCACTTGCTGCGAGCGGTGCGGCAGTATAACGCTTTCCGGAATCAACCCATGTGACCTATGCATTAAACCGCGTCGCGATGCCCATATCCTCTGCGTGGTGGAATCGCCCGGCGACATCATGAAGATTGAGCAGTCGGGCGGCTTTCAGGGTCGCTACCATGCACTGATGGGCAAGCTTTCACCCATGCACGGAACGAGTGCTACGGATTTGCGGGTCGACAAGCTCCTTCATCGTCTTGTGGACGAAGGGATCGAGGAGGTTTTGATTGCGCTCGGCACCGATGTCGAGAGCGATGCCACCGCCAGTTATCTCAAGGAGGTTCTCGCTCCGCGCGAAGTAAAGATCAGCCGCATCGCCTTCGGTCTTCCGGCGGGTAGCGCCATCGAGTATTCCGATGCCTCCACACTCGCCCGGGCTATTTCCGGCCGGCAGGAAATTTAAGGTTAGGGAGCTTCTTGCAAAACCCCGGGCTAAAACCACAATGGTGTAGTGCGCGCTTCCATTCTGATGGAGCATGCATCGTTCGGACGGAACACGTTGTGCAGAAAGCGCGCTCCCGGAGACGGGACGCGAAGCGAGGCTTTCCACGGGAAAGCAGTGATCGGAAGAGAACGGCAACCACGCACCACACCGTGGAAGAGTTTTGCAAGAGGCTCAGTAGTCCCGCATTTCTTGTTCGCCGTGGCCTTTGTGGCGAAGGAGGAAGGCGGTTTCTCAGCAAAATAGGCCGCCTGAAGGCGGAGCTGAGAGCCCGGTTCCGGGCAGTGGGGAAAAGGGGGATTCGGGGTGTTGACTTCCCCGGATATTCGTGTACCTTTTCAGCTTCTTTTGAGGATTCCTGCGTAGCTCAATGGTAGAGTAGGTGACTGTTAATCACTTGGTTGTTGGTTCGAGTCCAACCGCAGGAGCCAATTTTAAACCCTGTTATCGTTAATGATAGCAGGGTTTTTCTTTGCTTTTGTATATTCTCCCTGTTTTTGATAACGCCTGATATGAGGTGATAAAAAGGGGTGCTATGGAAAACAAGTGGAAAACATTTTACAAGCGTCTGGGTAAAGCTTGATCCATTGCGGGCTGTCGCCTGATGCCGAGCCATGATTATTCTCGTCCTCTGTCTTTAGATCTTCCGGTTTTAGAAGCCATTCAGTTGATTGCCAGCGCCAAGGGGTGGTACGGTTCACCGGTCTTGAGGGAAGGTTGAAGTGAAACTCAGGATTTGATTTTTGGAGAGGAATGAATCGATGTCATCAGGCTCCGTAAAAATATTTATCAGCAGTGTTCAAAGGGAGATGCAGGAGGAGCGATATGCCATTCGCGATTTTGTGCAGGACAATGCCCTATTGAAACAGTTCTTTACCGTGTTCCTGTTTGAGGATCTCCCTGCCGTGGATCAGCGTCCCGATGCGCTGTATTTGGATGAGGTGGAAAAGAGTCCCGTCTATGTTGGGCTCTTCGGTAATGAATATGGATGGGAGGATGAAGACGGCCTTTCCCCGACCGAAAAGGAGTTTCGGCATGCATCGGAATTAAAGACGCGGCGATTGGTTTTTATCAAGGGCAGTGATGACGGCCAGCGTACGCCCAAAATGAAGGCTCTGATCGGTCAGGCGGAAGGTGAGCTGGTTCGTAAACGTTTTCTTGATACGGAGGAACTGCTGCGGCTTCTCTATGGAAGCCTCATTC
>DAOUQA010000154.1 GCA_030625905.1 Kiritimatiellales bacterium
ATCGGTTCGAATCCGATCCGCACCTCCACTTTTTAACCGGTTAGATTAGGAGAAAAAAAATGGCCGTTCCCCAGGAACTATTCTATGCAAAAACCCACGAATGGGTTTCCCTCGATGAGGGCATCGCGACGGTAGGCATCACCGATTTTGCCCAAAGCCAGCTCTCCGACCTGACCTTTGTAGAGCTTCCGGAGGTTGGAACCGAGTTCAAGGCGGGTGACGAAGCCGCTGTGGTGGAATCCGTCAAGGCCGCCGCCGATATCTACGCCCCGGTGGCGGGCGAGGTGGTCGAAATCAATTCCAAACTCGAGGATGCCCCGGAAGTGATCAACAAGGACGCTTTTGGTGCCGGGTGGCTTTTTAAATTGAAGATGGCCAATGAGTCCGAAGTCGACAACATGCTTGATGCCGACTCCTACGATGAGCTTTGTCCGGTGGAGTAGGGAAGCGTAACGAGTACTTCGTGATTTCCCGATCTGGATCGAGTCACGTCGGCTTTGTTTTTTCGGTGTTCGGAATTCCATGTTCGTTGTTCGATATTCTTTATGACTGCCTGGTCTGTTAGCTTCAACGATCCCGTTTCCTACCAAGCTGGGCTGGACATGCAGTACCGCTTGCTTACGGCCCGGCAGGAAAACCGAATCCCCGATACGGTACTGATCCTTCAGCACCAGCCGGTCGTCACACTAGGCAACCGCGGACGCGACAACTATCTGCTCAAGACCGAGGAGGAGTACCGCGAGCTGGGTATCGAACTGTTCCATGCCGAGCGCGGGGGCGATGTGACCTACCACGGCCCCGGTCAGTGGGTACTCTATCCCATCCTGCACCTCGGCGGAAACGAGGCCGATTCGCACGGCTACCTCTCCAATCTCGAAGAAAGTGCCATTCAAACCCTGGGCGATTTCGGGGTGGATGGATTCCGGAAGGAAGGAAAGTCCGGTGCGTGGACCGAGGAGGGCAAGATCGCCGCTATTGGGTTCCGGCTAAAGAAGTGGGTTTCATTCCACGGCATGAGCTTTAACGTCAGTCTCGATCTTGCCGGCTTTCAGACCATCGTGCCTTGCGGCCTTGTTGGCGAGCCGGTGGCGTCGTTGAAAACAATCCTTGGTGATGCATGCCCCGAAATGAAACAGGTTCACGACTCCCTGCTCAACCATTTTTCCACGGTTTGCAACCGTGATCTCGAGCGGTTCGATGCGGATGGGGAGATGCCTCCCGCGGTGCAGAAATTAATTCGCAATTCGTAACTTCAAGATACGCGGTTTTCAAGAATTACACAGCACTCGTTATGCCTCAGTAATCTACATTCCAGGTTTCGACCTGCTCCATGGCATACCTGGCGGTGAGGTCGATGTGGATGGGGGTGAGGGCGACGTAGCCATCGTTGACGACGCGCACATCGGTGTCGGCGGAGTCGTCGAGCAGGTCGAGCTCGCCATCGAGCCAGTAGTAGTTGTTGCCGCGCGGGTCGAGGTGGGTCGAAAACTTTTCGACAAAGCGCGAGCGCCCCATGCGGGCGGCCTTCATGCCCTTGAGTTCGGACAGGGGAATGTTTGGAACGTTGACGTTCAGCAACGTCCCGTCCGGCAACGGGTTTTTCATCACCTTGGCGACGATTTCCCCAGCGACCTTTTCGGCGGTTTCCCAATGCGGGTTCTGATAGGTGCAGAGTGAAACGGCGAGGCCGGGCACACCGAGGATGACGGCTTCGCTGGCGGCGGAGACCGTGCCGGAATAGAGTACGCTGATGCCGGTGTTTGAGCCGAGGTTGATGCCGCTGACGACGAGGCCGGGCGGATCGTCCTTGTGCAGCAGGCAGAGGGCGAGCTTGATGCAGTCGGCCGGGGTTCCGCCCACGGCCGTGCCGAAGAGCTGTCCGTTCTTCTCGACGGAAATGGTTTTGATCGGGTCGGTAAGGGTAATGGCGTGCCCGGCCGCACTGCATTCTGTGTCGGGGGCAACCACATGCAATTCGCCCAGTCCGCCAATGGCTTTGTGGAGCACGGAGATTCCGTGCGCATGGATGCCGTCGTCGTTGCAAAGTAGGATCTTCATGCCCGAAATATGCGGCCATGATGCACAAACATCAATACGGATAAGCAAAAAACGGCAGTCCCGGTCGGTTCGAACAGGGGGGTTGCTTATCTCCATTTTTTCCTGATACAATACAACGCTTTGAACATACGGGTGGATTTAGGGGAACCTATGCGGATCGTAATTATTGGGGCCGGCAATGCCGGACGACAGCTTGCCAAACGGTTGTGCGAAGAGCGGCACAGTGTCGTGATGGTGGATGCCGATGCCGAGGCGTTGGCGCAGGCGGATGCCGGATTAGATATCCTGACGATTTGTGGACGGGGGTCGATTCCGGCCGTGCTCGAGGAGGCGGGGGTTGATAAATCCGATCTGCTCATTGCCGTGACCGATAACGACGAGGTGAATATTCTTTCCTGCCTGTTCGCGAACTCCGCCGGGGTGAAGGGCAAGATTGCCCGTGTAACGAACCCGAAATACATCCACGGCCCGCAGCACTATGATTTGCAGGAAATGGGTATCGATCTGCTCATCAACCAGAAGAAGGAGTGTGCCCGCGAGGTTTTCAACATGCTCCAGATGCCGGGCGCGTTGGAGGCGTTCGACCTTTTTGCCGGAAAGGTGATGGTGGCGGGCTTCAGCATTAACGCGGTCAGCCCGCTATTGGACCGCACCCCGGCCGAGTGCGACCGGCTCGACCTGATCCAGAGCGTCCGCGTGATTGCCATTCGCCGCAGAAACGAACTGGTGGTGCCGCACGGCAATACCGTCTTTAAGCGGAATGATCTCGTCTATCTGGTCGGCCAGCGCTCCGATATTACCGCGTTCTTTGGCTGGGTTTGCCCTGACATCAAGCCGTTCGAGAAGGTGATCATTGCCGGTGGCGGCGACCTTGGCCTGATGCTCGCCAAGTTTATCGAGAACGATGTTGAGTGCGTATTGCTGGAGCGCGACGAGGGGCGTGCCCGCTTTTGCTCGGCCGAACTCAACAAGACGCTGGTCCTTCGGGCCGATTCGCTGAGCGAGAGCGCGCTGGAGGAATCCGGCCTCCACGACCGTACCGCATTCGTTGCACTGACTGGCGACGACGAAGGCAACATCATGAACTGCCTGATGGCGCAGAAGAAGGGGGCGGCATTCACGGCAACGCAGATTACGCGTACCGACTTTGTTCCGGTGGTTGAGCAACTCAATCTGGTCAACCGCGTGGTAAGTCCGTACATCTCGACCACCAACGCGATCCTCCACTACCTCCGCTCCAAGAAGGTTCGCGCCGCCTCGCTCCTGCACAACCTGCCGGGAGAACTGCTCGATGTGATTATCGCCGCCAACAGCCGGGTCGTCGGCAAGTGCATCCAGAAAATCAAGATGCCAAACACGGCCATCATTGCCACGGTCATGCGCAATGGCGAGGTGATGACCGCCACCGGCGACCTCCAACTGGAGGCCAACGACCGTGTGCTGGTTTTTTGCCATCCCGACACGGTCAAGAAGATCCAGTCCATTTTCCTATGAACAAACGTGCTGTATTCCACCTGGTCTCCTACATGACACTCGTGATCGGTATTGCGATCATGGGCTGTGCCGGGGTCTCCTTCTACTACGGTGAGCCGCTCAAGATCCAGTTGAGCTTGGTCTATGCCGGCCTCATTGCCGTGGTTTGTGCCGGCGTGGTCGGTATCCTGACGCGCGGGGACGTCAACCTCTCTCGGCGCGACGGTTTTGGCATAGTGGTTTTCGGATGGCTTTCCGCGACTCTCTTTGGCTCGTTGCCCTACATTTTTTCCGGCGTCATTGCACATCCGGTTTCGGCCATGTTCGAGACCATGTCGGGCTTCACAACCACGGGGGCATCCGTGCTCTCGGATCTTGAAGACATTCCGCGCGGCATCCATTTCTGGCGTGCACTCACGCATTGGTTCGGCGGCATGGGCGTACTGGTGCTTTGCGTCGCAATCCTACCGTTCCTTGGCGTGGGCGGAATGCAGATCTATCGCGCCGAAATGCCCGGCCCCTCCAAGGATCGCCTTACGCCGCGCATCACCACCACCGCCAAGTTGTTGTGGGGCGTCTATGCGTTGCTCACGTTGGTTGAGGCGCTTTTGCTGAAATTTGTCGGCGGCATGGGCTGGTTCGATGCCCTCTGCCACACCTTCGGCACCATGGCTACCGGCGGGTTTTCCACCCGCTCCGCCAGTGTCGGGGCGTTTGATAGCGCGGCCATCGACACAATTATCATCGTCTTCATGTTTCTGGCCGGGATCAACTTTTCACTCCACTACCATGCGCTCACCGGAAAGCCGGGGCGCTACTTCCGCGATGCGGAATTCCGCTTCTATTTCATCTTCCTCGCCTGCGCCTCGCTCTTTATCACCTTTAATATTTGGTTTGCCGGGGCGGCCTCCCTGGGTCGCTGTTTCCGCGATGCCACATTCACCGCCACTTCCATCATGACCACTACCGGATTCTGCACGGCCGACTTCAACCAGTGGCCGAATGCATCGCGCCTGCTGCTCGTTCTGATGATGTTCATGGGCGGTTGCGCAGGCTCGACCGGCGGCGGCATGAAAATCGTTCGTGTCTTCATCATGCTCAAGAAAATGCTTCGGGAATTGAAGCTGTTCATGCGTCCCTCCGCTGTCATTCAGATGAAACTGGGCGGTAAGCCGGTCGAGCAGGAGATCGTCTCCCACATTTCCGCTTTCTTCGCCATTTTCATCCTTATTTTTGCCGCTGGCTCCTTTGTCATGACCTTCTTCACGCCAGACCTCGAAACCGCTGCAACCTCTGTGATCGCTACGCTCGGCAATATTGGCCCCGGCCTCAATGCCGTGGGTGCCACCCAGAACTATGCAGCCATTTCGCCGCTGGGGCAGGGCATCCTAACGGTCTTCATGCTGCTCGGCCGCCTCGAACTCTACACCGTACTCATCCTCTTCCTTCCCGGCTTCTGGAAAAAGTAGTAAGGGCAGGCCTTGTGCCTGCCCGGCTTGATGCCTACCCCATATCATGGAAAAACAACGACTATCAAAAATCATGTCGGCGCGGGGCATGTGCTCGCGGCGCGAGGCCGACCGATATATTGAGCGCGGACTGGTCTTCGTCGATGGCGATCCCATTTCTGAGCTTGGAACCAAAATCTTTCCCGACCAGGAAATCGAACTGAGCGA
>DAOUQA010000107.1 GCA_030625905.1 Kiritimatiellales bacterium
CACTTGCGTTCGAGTGCCTCACGACCTGGGCGGCAACGCGGTTTCGTCCCGCGGGTTCGCGCCGGACGGACAGGGGTTCGCTGGGTCGTTCGAGCGTTTTACGCTGATCGTGCTGTCAACCCCGACAAGCTACGATTATGACCCCGACGGCAACGTCATCGCGAGCGAGCCGAAAGTCGACGCGGCGACGCTGGACACCATGGAGGTCTATGTTGGCAACGGCGCTAAGGCGTTCCGGCCGTTGGATAGTGAGACGATCGACATCGACAACGACGGGCTGGAGGAGATGGACAAGCGTATCCTCACCTGCATCATCGAAAAGTTTGGCGGCGGCCCGGTCGGGCTAGGCTCGCTGTCGGTCTCCGTCGGCGAAGAGGCCGACACGATCGAAGAGGTCTACGAGCCCTATCTCATCCAGGAGGGGTTCCTCCAGAGAACGGCGCAAGGCCGTGTTGCCACGGCCTTGGCCTATCGTAAATTCGGATTGGTTCCGCCCGATAAAAAATAATCTTCGATTTTTGATTGCTGATTTGCGGAACTCAAGCGGCGTTGGCCTTTCCTGTTAGGAAAGCGGCGCAGACCCAAAATTCGGCATTCAAAAATCAATCAACCCGATGGGTGACTTCCAGCAGGTGGTAGCCGAACTGGGTCTTGACCGGCCCCTGCACTTCGCCGATCGGGGCGCTGAAAACGACTTCGTCGAATTCCTTCACCATCTGCCCCGGGCCGAAGGTTCCGAGCGCCCCGCCTTTCGCGCCCGAGGGGCAGGAAGAATGCTCTTTGGCCAATGCGGCGAAATCCGCGCCGCCGTCGATCTGCTTTTTCAAATCCGCGCAATCTGCTTCCGCTGCCACCAAAATATGCCGCGCTGCTGCTGATGCCATAATCTTTCTCCTTAAGTTGGTTGAATGAATAAAGACGGGAATATGCCGGTTTGCCACCCGGCACTCGAGCCGGATGGCACCACAATTTCACCCGCACATCATCTACCTTGCGCTACTCCCCCGATCCGGCACCGAGTTTTTCGGCCATGGCGTTGAGGTCGAGGAAGTCCAGGTCGACGGTGGAGACTTCGATGGAAGTAATATTGAGATTCTGGGCGGCTTCGAGGGCGACGAGAATATTACCGCCGCTACCCTGCATGGCTTCGTTGCGGAGCTTTTCCCCGGCGGCCTCGGCCATGCGGACTTTCAGCAACCCCTCGGCCCCTTTCTGCGCGTTGATGAGATCGGCATCGGCCTCTTTTTCAGTGACATACCGCCCGGCATTGGCACGGATGGTGGCGATCTGAAGATCCGTCTCGGCTTTCATGCTGATGAGTTCGGCCTCTTTTTCCTTCTCGACGAGTTTAACCAGCTTGGCGGTTTCCGCTTCGATCACCTGCGTCTTGCCGCTCATCCGTTCGGCTGCCGCCATGGATTTGTTGAGTTCCACTTCCTGGTCAGCCAGTTTTTTCCGCCGGATCTTATTTTCATATTCGGGATCGAACTGCACGGAGCGGATCAGCACATCGATGACGTTGATGTTTTTCCCCCCGAGCGTTCCTACGAGCATTTCGCGCACCTCGGTGGCGGCCTGCCGCCTTCGGTCGGGGTTGTAGAAATCCTCCGTCTTCATGGTGCCGAAGGCGCCCATGCAGGCGCTCTGGGCCTCGTTGCGGACAATGGTCTTGTATTTCGAACCCGATCCCAGCTTCCGGTAGAGCAGATTGGCTTTCCCGGATGCAATCCGATACTTGATGGTGACATCCAGCGAGATGGCATAGCCGTCCGCCGACTGCACCTTGACGTCGTCGACGCTGCGAACGTCGCCCCGGTTTGTTTCGCGGGTCATTTCCAAGGTTTGGACGGTGCTGTCGAACAGCTCCCACTTGTCGATGGGGCCGAGGTCCCGGTGCCAGCCGGGGCCGAAGTCCTTCTCCACCACCCCTTTTTTCCCGAAGAGGCCGTACTGCTGGATCCGCACGCCGACTTGCCCGATCGGGACATCCACGGTGAGCGCTTTAAAGATCAGCCAACCGCCGGCGACTATAACGATGATGATGTATGAAATTGCTTTGATGATTTTCATGAAGGTTCCTCCCGGATTATTTGCCGACCGATGCGGCGGGTTTAAGATGTTCAAACCGTTCCGTATGCCCTTCCAGCGTGAAGGGTTTTCCGGAGATGGTGATGCCCTGAAGCTTGCGGGCATATTCGAGCTTTACCATATTCCGCCCGCCGGGCGCGGAAAGTGCCTTGTTCATCTCGCTGATACCCTCTGCTTCCGCCGTCTTTTGCGCAATGATTCCTTCGGCGGTCTGGATCTGCTCGTAGAGTTTGGCCGTTGCGTTGATGGTGACCCGTTCGTAATAGGCCTCGGCATCCTTGCGAAGCCGGTTGGAATCCGCCTCGGCCTCAATCACCGCCTGGCGCATCGCCCCCTCGTACTGCTCCACCGCCACGTTTTTGAGGTTGGTCTCCTGAACAATCAGGGTCTGTTGTTTTTGCTTAGCCGCCAGCGCCTTGGACTGCTCTTCGAGCACGGCTTGGTCGGCCAGCTTTTTCTTTTTGATCATCTCTTCATACTCCGCATAGAACTGCGGCCGCTGGGGAATCACGATACTGCCAATATTCAAGCCAAACGGATTGAGCCGCGTGTTAAGGTCGTTCCGTGCCAGCACCAGTTTGGCATCGCGTTTCGAGGCATCGTAGAACTCCTCGGTGGTCAACTCGCCGAGGTAGTTGCGGACGATGGAACGGGCATAGTCGCGCGCCCATTTTTGCTTATAGTTGTCCCGCAATCCGGAGGCGGTCACGACCACATCGGCCTCCGCCGTCATGATCCGGTACTGCACCTTGATGTCCACATAGACATCGGAGCCATCGATGGTCTTGATTTTCAGGTCGTCCTTGCCGCTGCGGTCACCGCGCCCGCGCGCTTCGGTCATTTCCAGGGTTTGGAGGGTTTTGTCCAGCACCGAAAACGAGTGGCGGATGCCATTGTATATTTTTGCGCCGGACTCCTCGACCACCGTGATTTCACCCGAGAACCGGTCGAGCATAATGCCCACCTGCTCGCCGCTCACGGTATCGATGCGGATCGTCATGAAGCAGAATGCCGCAATCAGCACAAACGCGATGCCCACCGGTACCAACCCGCTGCCCAGAATCTTCTTCAAGGCCTCCAGATTGGGGTCGGGCTGTTGTTCAAAATTCCCATCTATCATCAGTTCTCCTTGATTTTGTCTTTATGTCGCCAGATTGCAAAAGCCGTTACCGGAGCCACCACCAGAAAGGCCGGCACCAGCAACGGGAAAGGGATTCCCCAAAATGCCAAGGCCAGCATCGCGATGAAGATGCCGCCCAGCACAAACAAGATACGGACGATCCGCTGCTCCAGGTCCTCCATCACCGACGCCGGATAGGCGCGGATCACCGCCTGGTTTCCCCGGTACAGGTTTTGCGGATAGACCAGCGGGGGGAAAGAGTAGCGCACCGTACCCGGTTTGTCGCCCGGTTCCGTCTTTAAAAACCGGCCTTCCGCCATGCGGGCCAGTTTTTTCTTCATCGAGCGCAGGGTATGGCGCGAAGCGCCCGCCAGGGATTCCGCCACCACCGGCCCGTTCTGCCGCGCGGCCAGATAGAGAATCTCGTGCTCGTAGACCGCCTGGGCCGGCCAGCCGGTTTTCTCCGCCAGCGCGGAAAGCTCCTGGCGGAACCCATCGAAGCACGCGCCGCAGAGGATCTCCCCGTCCATGTCCAGCTCCGCCGAACAGCCCACGCAGTTCGATACCGCCAGCACGCCGTTGCCGACCGGTTGGTCGGCATAGGCGCTGAACACATATTCAATGACCCCGTCCTTCGACTCCGAAGAAACCGCCGCGCCATCTACCATACCGTTTAGGCAATCGCGCAGCATTCCCAGCGAAACCGGCAAATAGGGCATCACATGGTGCGGTGCCAACCGCCCGGCTCGCAACTGCGCCACGCGGCATGCCGTATTTTCCATCACATTGCCCAAGCATTCACCCATGCCCAATCCCCTCGATTTAGAAACTTGCCGGAGGCTAGCACGTAGCCAAAAACCAACCACTACTATTTCGATCAAAAATTACAATCGGCGTTGAGGTGCGGGGCGCTTTGCTCTACGCTGTATACTTTAACAGGAGAGACTATGGCCATCCATCCCGACGCAGGCAAACCCGTTGCAAAGGAAAAACTAACTGATATTGCCGAGCTCGTCAGCCTCTACTACGAAACACAGCCCAATGTGGAGAACCCCGACCAAAAGGTTGCCTTCGGCACCTCCGGTCACCGCGGCACCTCGCTAAACACGAGCTTTACCGAAGACCACATCATGGCCATCGCCCAAGCCATCTGCGAATACCGCGCCGAACAGGGATACACCGGTCCGCTCTTTGTCGGCAAAGATACCCACGCCCTCTCCACCCCCGCCGAAAAAACCGCCCTGCAGGTTTTCGCCGCCAACGGCATAACCACCATGATCGACCAGGACGGTGGCTACACCCCCACCCCCGTCATTTCCCACGCCATCCTGCAATACAACAAAGGCCGTACCGACGGACTGGCCGACGGCGTGGTCATCACCCCGTCGCACAACCCGCCCGATGCCGGCGGCTTCAAATACAACCCGCCCAACGGCGGACCGGCCGATACCGACGTCACCAGCTGGATCGCTGGCCGCGCCAACGAGCTGCTGGCCGACGACAACGACGAAGTTGAAAGCCTCTATTACACCGATGCGCTCGCCGCCGATACCACCGTCGCCTACGACTTCATCACCCCCTACGTCGCCGACCTCGGCAACGTCATCGACATGGAAGCCATCGCCAACTCCGGCCTCAAGATCTGCGCCGACGCCATGGGTGGCGCGGGCATCCGCTACTGGAAGCCCATTGCCGAGAAATACGGCATCGACCTCACCATCCGCAACGACAACGTCGATCCCACCTTCGGCTTCATGACCGTCGACCGCGACGGCAAGGTGCGCATGGACTGCTCCTCGCCCTACGCCATGGCCAGCCTCGTGGCTCTCAAGGACAACTTCGACATCGCCTTCGGCAACGACCCCGACTACGACCGCCACGGCATCGTCACCAAATCGTCCGGCCTGCTCAGCCCGAACCACTACCTCGCCGTCGCCATCGACTATCTCTTCACCCACCGCACCGGCTGGCGCGCCGATGCCGCCATTGGCAAAACGCTCGTCAGTTCTTCGATGATCGACCGCGTCGCTGCTGAGCTGGGTCGCGACCTGCAGGAAGTGCCGGTCGGCTTCAAGTGGTTTGTCGACGGCCTCGTCGATGGCTCCTACGGCTTTGGCGGCGAAGAGTCGGCCGGAGCGTCGTTCCTGCGCAAGGATGGAACGGTTTGGACCACCGACAAGGACGGCATCATCCTCTGTCTGCTAGCCTGCGAAATCCTCGCCGTCACCGGCAAGGATCCGGGCGAGCA
The DNA here is from genome assembly GCA_030625905.1 of Kiritimatiellales bacterium. Classification (GTDB taxonomy): domain Bacteria; phylum Verrucomicrobiota; class Kiritimatiellia; order Kiritimatiellales; family Pontiellaceae; genus Pontiella. The sequence continues at coordinate 5,457 of DAOUQA010000107.1, forward strand.
CTATCAGGCGTTCGTCGAAAAATTCGGCAATCCGGTCTACGACCGTATCGACGCCCCCGCCACCCGCGAGGAAAAGGCCAAGCTCGCCGCCCTCTCGCCGGGGCAGGTAAAAGCCGAAACGCTGGCGGGCGAACCAATCACCGCAAAGCTCACGCACGCGCCCGCCAACGGCGCAGCCATCGGCGGCCTCAAGGTCTGCACCGAAAACGGCTGGTTCGCCGCCCGCCCCTCCGGCACCGAAGATATCTACAAGATCTACGCCGAAAGCTTTAAGGGCGAGGAACATTTGCACCAAATCCAGGCCGAGGCACGCGAGATCGTTAACAACGCTCTCGCGTGACGAGTGAACCGTGAGGCGTGATTTTCTGGTCATATTTCACGGCTCACGCCTCACTTTTCATTCCCATGAGCAGAAAAAAATACAAAACTAAGAATCGCGGAAGCGCAGGGCAGAACCGCGCCGAGACGGAAGCGTTCCTGAAAAAGAACCGCTCCAAGCCCGACGTCATCGAAACGCCCAGCGGTCTGCAATACACCGTCAAGGAGCCCGGCACGGGGAAAAGCCCGGACGAGTGGAGCACGGTCGAAGTCAACCAGCGCATCCTGTTGGTTGACAATACCGTCATTAAGAATACCTACGACGGTACCGAGACCGACACCTTCACGATGGAAGAAGCCATTGATGGATTGAAGGAAGGGTTGCCGCTGATGAAGGAAGGCGGAAAGTTCCGCTTTGTCGTCCCGCCCGACCTCGCGTGGGGCAAGCGTGGCGCCGGCGATAAGATCGGCCCCTACGCCGCCCTCATCTTCGACATCCGGCTGGAGAAGGTTACGTGACGAGTGAAAAGTGAGGCGTGATTTCCAGTTCCCCCTGCTGGAGGGCGACGCTCCGTCGGAGCCAAAAGCCAGCACGAAGCGCAGGTTGTACCGGTAAAGCCTCCACTATGTGGTGGCTTCGAGCAAAACACTCATCAGAATAATCTTGCTAAATAGCCATATGATAGTATGGTTGCTGAATGAAAAAGCTCAGGGCGCGTTTTGAGTGGGACGACAAGAAAGATGCCGCCAACCGTGACAAGCACGGAGTGTCTTTTTCGTTGGCCCAAATGGCCTTTGCCGATCCCAAACGCGTTATTCTAGAGGATCTGGAACATAGCCAAGATGAACAACGCTACTATTGTCTTGGCGAGGTGGCCGAAGGAATCATGACCGTTCGCTTTACTTCCCGCGAAAACGTGATTCGAATTTTCGGTGCAGGCTATTGGCGGAAAGGAAGGAATATCTATGAAAGAGAAAATCAATTATAGCGATGAACCCATGGGCAAGGTCAAGGTGGTCAAGAATTTCCTGCCCTCCCCCGACGAACTGGCCTTCCGCGAGGAAACCGTCAAGGTCACTTTGCAACTCAGTCGGGCCAGCGTGGAATATTTCAAGAAGGAAGCGCAGATCCACCACACTCCCTACCAGCGCATGATCCGCCGCCTTCTGGACGAATACGCCATTCACCACGCGCATGGGTGATGGCGTAAGAAACATTGACCCCTATGCCACGCTTATCTTCGATATCCGGATGGAGAAGGTTATCGACTAATCTGTGATCCGCTACCGCCGCGAGAGGCTCATGACGATCTGGAGGACGTACCAGAAAAGGAGCGCGACGGAGGCGAAGAGCTGGAGCGATGCCGCAACGTGCTGGTCGGGGCCATAGTGGTTCATGATCCTGGAGGTGTCGTAGAGGATCGCCCCGCTGGCGAGGAGCACCATTGCCCCCGAAAAGACCAGTCCGAGGTTGAAGCCAAACAACACCGCGCAGACAATCAGACCGAGTGCGAGCATGAAGCCGATGGAGAGGATGCCGCGCAGGAATGAAAAGTCCTTCTTTGTCGTGAACACGACAAGGGTCAATCCACCGAAGAGCAACAGGGTCAAAATTCCGGCCGTTGGAAGTACATCGGGCGAACTAAAGTGGGTGGCGATCAGCAGGATCGGCGCAAAGATAACCGACTCGGCAATCACATACAGGCTCAGGCCGGCATACTGCAT
>DAOUQA010000248.1 GCA_030625905.1 Kiritimatiellales bacterium
GAGGTCGACCATCTTGAGCACGTCTTGGCGGAAGGCGGGTTCGGGATTCCAGACATCGATTACCATCCGGGAAACTGCGCCGCCATGTTTTGCATCGAGCAGTGCGTCGTAGTCGCAGACGCTGCCACGCGCGGCGTTGATGAAGACGGCGCCGGGTTTGAGCTGTTCGAAAAAGCGGTAGTCGGCCATGCGGTCGGTCGGCCACGGCCCTTCTTTTACGAGCGGGACGTGGAGGGTGGCGATGTCGGATTCGGCCAACACGGTTTCCAAGGGGAGGAAGTCGGGATCGGTCGAGGCGGCGGCGAGCGGGGGGTCGTTGCGCAGGACGTTCATGCCGAGTGCTTCGCATTTTTTTACCACCCGGCTGCCGACATTGCCGCACCCGATGACCCCGATGGTTTTATCTTCGAGGCCGAAGCCGTGGCGGTGGCCGAGAACGAGTAGGGCGGCGACGAGGTATTCGGATACGCTGTTGGCATTGCATCCGGGTGATGCGCTGCAGTAGATGCCCTTTGATTCAAGCCATGTGTAATCGATATGATCGGTTCCGGCGGTGGCGGTTCCGACAAACTGGACGGGCGTGCCGTTTAGCAGTTCACCGTTGATCTTCGTTTTGGAACGGACGATGAGTGCATCGGCATCGAGCAGGTCGCTGCGAGTGATTTCGCGGTCGGGGATGACAACGGTTTTCCCGGCGTTGAAAAAAGCTTCGTGACCCAGTAGGACGGTTTCTGCGCAAACAATCTTCATGGCCGCATTGTCGGGTCAAGACTCCAGTCGCTCAAGTTCCAATGCGCGAAAAATCAGTGATGTTTGCGGAACTCGTGTTCTTTTACCGTCGGGTGGTATTGGGTGTGTTTTTTATGCCGGGAGTGGGTGGAGTTTTTTTTCCAGAGGTGGGGAAACCACATCTTAGAGGTCGCGACGATGGTTAAGCAGATGCCGAGGATGGCGGTGAGAATCAAGGTAAGAATCCCCCTTTGCCTGTATTCGCCGGTTCCCTCTTCCATGGAAAAGAATGACATGGCCGTCAGCAAGCCACCGATCACGACGAGAATGAATAGCAGCGAGACCCCCGGATGGGGTTTTAGCGTAAAGACCGGCACTTTTCCTCTTGTATTCATGACCGTTTCTTTTCGCCTGCCCTTTTCACATTTCCCTGACGGAAAATGGTGGACGAGACGGTATTTTTCTTAGACCCGCTTTTAAGAAACCTGAAGTGCTTAGCGGAAATTCAAACCCCATTTACTTAAAAGCACCTATACATCAATCCTTGTGATTGCTACACAGCCCATTCTTCATTACTCGGAGGTTGTGTAGCAGTTCTGTGTCAGGCGCTCAAGCTCACTTATGAAAAAGTTGCACGAGGCCGCCTTAAAAGAGGGTGGTGGGCGAGGCGGGACTCGAACCCGCACGCTGTTAGGCACGAGAACCTAAATCTCGCGTGTATACCAATTTCACCACTCGCCCATGTAAAAAACGCGCGCAAATCTAGTGCGTGATGCGGGTTGGCTCAAGTTTAAAAAGAGAGGTCTTCCCCGGTTTTTTGGAGATTGCGAATGGCGGCAACCGGGTCGGCGGCATCGTTTACGGCGCGGACGACGCAAAAGTTTCCGATGGCCGCCGCCAGTAGGCCTGGCAGGTTGGTGGCGTTTATCCCGCCAATGGCGACGGCGGTGAGCGGCGAGTTCTGGACGATCCGCCCAACCTCTTCTATTCCAAGCGCAGGATCGGCATTGGCCTTGGTGGGGGTGGGGAAGACGGGGCCGACGCCGATGTAGTCTGGCGAGCATTCCAAGGCCTGCTTGGCTTGTTCAGCGTTGTGAGTGGAGAGGCCGAAGAGCTTTCCAGGGGAGGTCCATGCCTTGCGAGCCTCGGCTAGCGGCGGGTCGCCTTGGCCAAGGTGGAGACCATCCGCATCGGATTCGATGGCCACGGCGAGGTCGTCGTTGACGATGAAGCGGGTCGGAGTGCCACGCGTGATTTTGCGTAGCAAGCAGGCGGTTTCAAGAACGGCCTCGCGTGGTGCATCTTTCATTCGTAGCTGGAGATAGCGCACGCCACAGTCGACTGCCGCCTTGGCGCAGGTTTCGTAGCCAGCGACGGGGTCGGTCAGAATCAGGTAGAGTCCAAAGTGTTCCTTCATAGGCAACCCATTAAGACATAAGCTGAAGTGTGTGGGAACTTCCAACCTCCGGGAAATTCCATATTTATTCTTGTTTTCGCTTTCTATGCTAATATACTTAAAAGCTTAAATGTTGTGGGTCGATAGTTAAGTGTTTTAATTCGATCGTATAAGGAAGAAGCAAGAGGTGAGTGGTGTAGAGAACGCTTCACCCCGTAGGGGTCGTAAGCAACGCGAGAGGTTCAAGCGTTTTGCCCTGCCACCGAAGCACCGTCTCCTTCCGGGTAGTCGGTCTCTACACCTTTGCGGTTGATTCTCAATATTTATCCGATGGAGCAATGGTTGAATTAAACCTGTAAAACGAGGATTGGTGATGAAGCGTTTAGTCTTGTTCGCTTGTTTATTGGCAATGGTTTCCGGGGTGTATGCGGTCACGCAATATCGGGATTTCAAGAGTGCGGAGGGAAAAACCATCCGGGGTTGCATCAAAGCATACGATTCTGCGAAGAAGATGGTAACTATCGAGCGCGACAACAAGCGTAAATCCACGGTTCCTCTTGCTGTCTTTTCCGAGACCGACCAAGCCTATATTCTTGAATGGAAGAATCAGGAAGGTGTGAGATCCTCCTCTAAATTCAAGATTTCCTGTGATCGCCGAGTTGTGAAAAACTGGACTGAGGAAGAAAAGGGAACGATCACCTACTCCGGCGGAGGG
>DAOUQA010000087.1 GCA_030625905.1 Kiritimatiellales bacterium
TCGGCTCGCCTTTTGTGGTCGCTTCAATGATCGAGGCCACCTTCGCCGGATGCAAGGGCGTGATCGGCTACGAGGCCAACGGCGGATTTCTAACCAACTCCGAGTTTTCGGTGTTTGGAAAACCTCTGCGCGCCCTGCCGAGGAAGCGGGGTCAGGTCTTAACATTAAACATTGACGGAGGGGTCTGGATTTGGTTTTGTCTTTCCCATGGCTAGACCTTTGAGAGTTGATGGGGAGGGGTCAGTCCCGTAATCTAGTATTTCTCTTCTCATCGCCAACTTTTATACGCTTTAATCGAGAATATCTCGATACCGAATCAGCCTTTATTTTCAACTTATTTGTGATTGATTACTATATTACGGGACTGACCCTTTGCCCGGGATGTCTGACTCGGGACTGTCTGACTCGGGACATGGGTTACAAACTATCCGGTTCAGACCACCACCGACCGACCACCGACCACCCCTAGAGAATCAAGAAAAGAAATATCAGGCAAAGTCTATTTTCACATTTCGCCCCGCCGAGAAAAATCTTCCTACTCCCGCTTATACGTTACGATTGAGGGAAGGCGGCAACTGTCCCCACAGCCAATATCACTGATCCAGAAGCGGGTTTCCCCATTCCTGTCACTGTCAGTAAAAATGCTCTTCAAATCTGCACTATTGGCTTCAATCGTGAAATACGCTCCCTTTATATTGCTGATGCGAAACCCCCGGCTCCGGTCTTCGTTGTAGAGCCAGCGCCCGGTATGCTGTCTTCCATCGACCCGTTCCAACTTGCTCAGCTTCAGGCTGTCCTCCCCATATTCATCGATCAATCCCATTTGGACCAGGCAGAGCACATCGCCAAAACTCAGAATCGTCCGTCCGTCTTCGATAGTGGCGCCAACGACCTTGTAGCTGGTTTGCTGTAGTTCATTTCCCAGAATGGCAACCCGCCCGATGTAGAGTCCGGGGTTTTCGAGAGCAATATCGAGAGTGATGCTATTGCTTTGGTGATCCACGGCGACAACGGTTGCCGTCGGCTGCCTGGGCGCGGAAAGCGCAAACGTGCCCAGCTTGAGACTGCTGCCATTGACTATCGCGGCGCGGCTGACCCCATCTTTGTCAATGCTGACGGACGCGAATTCCGCCCGTACCTCCAAAATCCCGGCCTCGGTTTGCCAACGGCATTGCTGTTCGGGGCGAAGACTGCTGTGAACCAGATCTGTCCGTTCCGAAGTCCGCACGGAAACCGCACAGGCGGCCTCGGGGTTCTTAGCAATCGCCTTCAGTTTTTCGACAGCCTGTACTTTCGCCGCCCCGCGATGGGCTTCGGAAACGCTGATATAGATGGATGTAAGATCATCTTTCCCCGACTGGTTACGGGCGAGAAAATACTGGAGCGTGTCGGGATGCTTCGGTTTGAGTTCCGCTTCGGAATCCGCCAGAATCACTTCCTCGGCTACGCCAGCTGGAACCGTTGTGGTCAATGCCAAATCCTCTTGCGGGTCCCGCCAGGTTGCGGACCACGCACCCTTCGGTTTCATCCGCCTGACATTGAACAGATACTGGAATCCGCTGGTGCGCGGGTCGCCAACGGTCGGAACAGAACTCCCCAGATCTTTGCTCAGAACCACATTCCGCACCAGACACCAGGGTTGTCCAATGCGTTTTGCCTGCATCGAGAAGGTAGAGGCGGCAGCAGGCAGATCGGCAACAACATCAATCCAGCGATAGCCCTTGCTGCCGGACGGACTGTAGGTCAGGTCCACCTGAGTCTCTCCAAGCCCCAAAGTCAGCGTATTCTCTCCTGAATTGTAGTCATACACTCGTAGCAAAATCTTACATTTTCCCGCTGGCACCTCGACAATCGGCAGAGTCATTGTAGCCCCCACCTTCCGGGTCAGAATCTCGTTGCCATCGTGATAAGAGGCCCAGGCCTCCTGCCCGCGGACTGCATAGGAAATCGAGGGATCAAGCAAAACGTCGGGAGACTGGCGCAATGGAAGGCGATACCCCCCGTCATTCAGACTCCCGCAATTGCTGGGAATCCCGGCAAAGGGAATATCCTCCCCGAGAACGGTCCCTTTTTTCTGGACGGGGCCCGGTGTCGCCCCGGAAACCGAAAACTCGGGAAACGGAGGGCCATGGAAACTGTAATCATGCTGGCGGCCTCCGCGCACCCGGAAAATATCGAGCAGATAGGAACGTTCGGCATCAATATCAACCAAAGCCACGGTCCGACGATAGCGATCCGTGCGCTTCGGGTAGGCGACCAACGAGGCATCCGCATCCATCAGCTGCACATATCCGGCATCCGCCAAGGTACGAAGCCAGGCGCGGTTGGTTGTCTGTTGGCAAACCTGATCAACGACAACTCCGTAATGGCTGGCGGTATTGGAGGTCCAATACGCGTTCTTGGGCAGCCAGTGGGCGGGATAGCCCATATCCGTCAGAATCGGTTTTCCGTACGCCATAAACTGGATGGTCAGCCGGTCGCGATGCCCGTGCCCACCACCGGAGAATCCGTAGTACATGCAGGCACCACGGGGATTTTCCTTCTCACGGCTTTCAAGAATGGCCAAACCGTAGCCACCAAGATGCCGGGTTTTGAATTCGAGCTCCACGCCTTCCGCCGCCTGCGCCACGGCTTCCTCGTCAAATAAATCCTCGAAAAGACGCACCGATTTCGCCTTGATGGTTTTAAGAATAGCCGCATGGCGTGGATCTTTGTAGTGCATGAATGCCGGTCCCTGGAGCGCGGCAGTCCAGCCAACCCGACCGGCTCCGAAAATGGTCCCGCAATCGCCGATGCTCGGAGTTGTGATCCCGGCAACCGCCATGTCCGGACCGGTATCCGCCATTTTCTTCATTTTGGGAACATCCCAGATTCGCACCCCAAGTTTGGGCAGCAGATTGGCAACGGTATAGAAATTAATGCTCCAGCCGCTGGAATAGCCCGGCGAACTCTCGCCGCCATGGCCATCACGATAGAATCCGTTCCACAGCAGATATTCCGTTCCCCCGCCTCCGGTCATGATCCATTTACCGCATTCCGCCTTTGTCGGGCCGTATTCCGGATCCTCGTTGTCGAGGACGATGGCGGCTTTGCACATGGCGTTCTGGTGCATGCCCATATTCCCTTTGATAAAACCCGTCTTGAGATCGTTGATCATGGTGCAGAGCATTGCCTTTTCGATTGTCCGCCGGGGATCCGGCACTCCTTTTTGTGCCAAAAACGCCATCAACTCTTTGTCTTCAACGAAAATCGGATAGATAGCATCGTAGGCTTTGCTCGATTCCCCCGTCGTCTCATTCGTCCAGATATAATCGAGAATGCGCCCATTGATCCGCGCCGGCCATTTGCCATTGTGGTAGGACTGCACCCGGTAATCGAATTGCGGATAGTCGCGAGCGACCCGGCTCAGGAGAACCGCGCATTTATGGGCATATTCGGGTTTGCCGGTCAACAGGTACAGCTTGGAGAGCGTATAGATCCCCGGAAGGACCTGCCGCTGCCAGCGATGCCAGAACACATAGGTTCCGACGAAGTAATAGCGGACCCCATCTTCACTAAGCCAACCCGCGCCATGGTCAATCCGCTTCTTCCCGGAAAGCGGTTTGTCCGCCAAACTATTTTCATTCCACGGTTCAAAATCATTCTCCGGAAACTTTTTCTTACAGAGGGGGCACTGGACTTTGAAAGGCGCATCATGAGTCATAATCCAGGGATAATGGCCACCGGAGCGGAAGATTTCCTTGCCACAATCCGGGCAGCCAACCCCGAAGGAGACATTCAGCGCCCGCAGCTGTTCGGGCGGGGGAACAAAATTCCAGAGCTCCTCGTCGCTCATCTCCACCAGCCAATCGGATTTTTTATGGAGTTTTTCGAGCGCCCCTCTGCCCCAGTCGGTTTTCTCGACCTTGGCGCGCGCCTTCTCGATCATTTCCGCACTGTAGTAGGTGCGCCCGGTCTTGGCCGATGCCGCCATGGCAGCCGACAGCAAGAGCAGTACTAAATATCTTTTCATGGTAATCTCGAAGCAAAGTAGAAATGAAAAATAGATCCCCCCTTCAGGCTCCGGAAGATACAATCCTGAATCCGTTGAAAAAATGCGAAAAGTAACGCAAAAATAAAATGATAACCTGCTGATTAGAAGTATATTATATGTGTACCACACGCGTAATAAAAAACTAACCAAACAGGTTAACATGTACAACGTACAGCAAGGAGCTGAAGATATCAACTCGAATGGCGGAATCGCACTGGCCGGTGCTCTCCTCGACAGGTTGCAAAACCTTGGCAAATTCAACCGGATGAAGATGGGCAAGACCAAAAAAGGCTGGATGGCGCACAGGAAGCGGAAAGGAAGCGGGGTCAGGTCTTAACATTAAACATTGACGGAGGGGTCTGGATTTGGTTTTGTCTTTCCCATGGCTAGACCTTTGAGAGTTGATGTTGAGGGCGGGATCTACCATGTCATCAGCCGTGGAACGGAACGCGGATTGATTTTCCGCGATGACAAGGATCGCACCCATTTTATCGACCGCTTGGCGGAGGCGAAAAAGCGCTTCCGCCTTTCCGTTTATGGCTATGTTTTGATGGATAATCATTTCCACCTGATCGTATGTACGCCGGAGGCAAACCTGAGCCAGGCCGTCCAATGGTTGAAAGTTTCATACAGCATGTGGTTCAATGCGAAATATCATCGGGTTGGGCCGTTGTTTCAGGGGCGGTTCAAGAGTGTACTCGTTGATTCGGAAGAGGACTGGATGCTGGAGTTGAGCTTTTATGTCCATTTGAATCCGGTGAGGATAAAAGCGCTAGGGCTTGATAAAGCGGGCAAGGCAGCCGAAGGCCTGGGTGCTATCGTTCCTTCGGCGGATGTGGTGTCGGAACGTTTGGCGTTGCTGAGGGGCTTTCGATGGAGCTCCTATCCGTATTATGTGGGTTATCGTAAAAAGGTTCCGGATTGGCTGGACATGGAAGCCGTTCTTTTCCGCGTGGCCAATCGAAGGGAGTATCGAAAGCAGATCGAGTATCGAATTTGCCACGGGATGGATCCTACGTTCTTGGAGACGCTGAAGAACAGCCTCGCACTAGGCCGAGGCGAATTCGTGGATCAAGTGAAAGATCTGTCTTCTGCCGATAGGGAGAGTGTCGGCAAGCGGCTGTTGCGTAGCAAAATATGCTGGGACGATGCGGTTTGCGCCATCGAAAAGATAAAGGGCTGTAGATGGGCGGATTTTTCCGAGGTCCGTGGAGATTGGGGGCGGGCGGCGATTTGCTACCTTTCCCGGAAGCATGCAGGATTGACCTTGCGGGAAATCGGCGAGGCAGCAGGCGGGATGGACTATGCGGCCGTGAGCATGATGCTAAAGCGATTTGAAAAGCGTTTGTTTTCGGATGGCGTAGTTAGGGATCGTGTTGCCGATGCGGAAAAAGTGTTGAATGTTAAGACCTGACCCCTGGCGACGTTATGCATTACGAATTACTTGTTATGTATTTATGGTTGCGAACCGAGCCGTAAAAGCTACCATCCATCGTTTTAACCGCGAGAAGAACCATGGCCATAGTACCCGACAGAAAAACATTTCTAGAGAAGGCCAAGCAGGGGAACCTGGTGCCGGTTTGGAAGGAAGTCCTTGCCGATCAGGAGACGCCCGTTTCGGCCTATGAGCGCGTCCGCACCTACCTGCGCCAGCGCGACAATGCTTCGCATACCTATCTGCTCGAAAGTGTCGAGGGCGGCGAAAATATTGGCCGCTATTCGTTCATTGGCGGCACCCCGCGCACCATCATTCGTGCCTACGGTCGCCGCGTCGAAATCGGCACGGTTGGCGGTGCGTCGGAGGTTGTTGAAGACATTGATCCGCTTGACGCGCTGAAAAACCATATGCAGCAGTTTGCTCCGGTGGTGGACGATCCGTCGTTGCCGCGCTTCATCGGCGGGGCGGTTGGATTTCTGGGCTACGACATGGTTTCGCAGTTTGAGCCGCGGATTCCAACCATTGGAAACGACGAGATTGGTAACCCCGACATGGTCTTTATGGTGACCGATGGGCTGATTGTCTTCGACCGTGTGAACCACAACCTTAAGATTGTGGCAAATGCCCACATCGAAGATGATCCGAACGAAGCCTACGACAAGGCGCTGGCACAGATCGAGGAGCTGTGTGAGGCCTTGCGTACGCCGATCGAGCGCGTATTGATCGATTCGCTCGACGAGGTTGAGCCGCTCGAGCCTCAATCGAACACGACCAAGGAAGAATTTTTGGAGATGGTCGAGAAAACCCAGGAATACATCCGTTCCGGCGACGTGATCCAGACCGTGATTTCGCAGCGTTTCGAGGTGAAAAACAAGGCCGATTCGCTCGATGTCTACCGTGCCCTGCGTTCGATCAATCCGTCGCCCTACATGTTCTGCCTCGATATGGGCGAGAGCGCCATTGTCGGCACTTCGCCGGAAATCCATGTGCGTTGCGAAGATAAGCGCGTCGAGGTTCGCCCTATCGCTGGAACCCGTCCGCGCGGCAAGACCCCGGAAGAGGATGCCGCGCTGGAAAAGGATCTGCTGGCCGACCCAAAGGAGCGCGCCGAGCACATTATGCTCGTCGACCTTGGTCGAAACGATATTGGCCGCGTGTGCGATTTTCAAAGCGTGGAAGTTCCCGACCTGATGGTGATTGAGCGCTACAGCCACGTCATGCACATTGTCTCCGACGTGACCGGGCACTTGTCTGATGACCACGATGAATACGACGTGATGCGCGCCAGCTTCCCGGCCGGTACCGTGAGCGGTGCACCGAAGATTCGGGCGATGGAAATTATTGCCGAACTCGAAAAGAGCAAGCGCGGCCCCTATGCCGGGGCGGTGGGCTACTTCAACTATAACGGCAACCTTGACTCGGCCATTACCATCCGCACCGTGATCCTCGACAAGGACAAGGCCTACGTTCAGGCCGGGGCGGGCATCGTCGCCGACTCCGTACCGATCAACGAATACGAAGAGACGCGCAACAAGGCGCGCGGCATGATGAAAGCCCTCGCCCTCGCGAAGCATTATCATGCTGCGCGGGAAAATTCTAAATCCTAATCTCTAAATCCTAAACAAATTCAAAAACTGGAAATATAAAAAAGGACGACTGACAATGTTTTGCACATTTAAAATTCAATATTTGAATTTGTTTAGTGCTTAGATATTAGTCATTCGAATTTGGTCATGATCCTAGTCATCGATAACTACGACTCCTTTACCTACAACCTCGTGCAGTATCTCGGCGAGCTGGGCGCGGAGATGCGTGTGTTCCGCAACGACGCAATCACCGTAGCCGAAGCTATGGCACTCAACCCCGAAAAGGTGCTGGTCAGTCCGGGGCCCTGCACGCCGAAGGAAGCGGGCATTTCGTGCGACATCGTCCGCGAGTTTGGTCTGCGCCTTCCTGTGTTTGGGGTTTGCCTCGGTCACCAGTGCATCGGCGAGGTCTACGGCGGAAAGGTTGTCCGCGCCGACCGCTTGATGCATGGCAAAACCTCGCCGATGATCCACGAGGGCCGGAGTGTCTTCAAAGAGCTGCCCAGCCCGTTCGACGCCACTCGCTACCATTCGCTGATCGTTGAGCGCGAAACCCTGCCGGATTGTTTGGAAATCACCGCATGGACGGACGAGGGTGAAATCATGGGATTCCAACACAAGGAGCACCCCGTGCACGGCGTCCAATTCCATCCGGAATCGATCCTCACACTCGAAGGAAAGAATCTCCTGCAGAACTTTCTCGACCTGTAGCGTAGACGGAGCTTCCAGCTTCGTTGCTGTTGAGCGGTGCGTGCGCAATGGAGCAAGATGCTCCATCTCCATTAATTTCGATACCGATTCACGATCGGCATGCGGCGGTCGCGGTCGAACGACTTGGGTGTAATCTTTACGCCGGGGGGCGACTGGCGGCGCTTGTATTCGCTCAGCTCGACGGCATGCACCACGCGGCGGACGATGGCTTCGTCGTAGCCCTTGGCGATTAGCCCGTCGATACCCATGTCGTTTTCCACATAGTCCTCAAGGATCGGGTCGAGCACCTCGTAGGGCGGAAGCGAATCGGTATCCTTCTGGTCGGGGCGTAGCTCGGCCGAGGGCGGGCGCTCGATGATGCTCGGTGGAATAATGGGCGTTTCGCCCTGTTCGTTGCGCCAGCGGCAAAGGTCGAACACGAGCGTTTTCGGGACATCCTTGATGAGGGCGTAGCCACCGTTCATATCGCCGTAGAGCGTGCAGTAGCCCATGGCCATCTCGCTCTTGTTTCCGGTGGTGAGCACCAGCCAGCCATATTCGTTGGAGAGCGCCATGATCAGGTTTCCGCGAATGCGCGCCTGCAGGTTTTCCTCGGCGAGTCCCGGAGTCTTGTCCGCCCCCCAAACCTTGGAAAGTCCTGTTTCGAAGCCGTCGTACAATCCCTTGATCGGGATGGTATGCAGCTCCACGCCGAGAATATCCGCCATTTCGCCTGCATCGCCGAGGGTTTCCGGCGAGGAATATTGCGAGGGCATGGTGACCGCCGCAACGCGATCTTTCCCGAGTGCATCGACGGCGAGGGCCAGCACGATGGCGGAGTCGATCCCTCCGCTGAGCGCAACCACCACGCGCTTGAAACCGATTTTGTCGACATAGTCCTTCAGGCCGAGCTTCAACGCTTCGTAGGTTTCTTCGAGAGGCTTTAGGCTGTGGGCTGTGGGCTTTAGGGGATCTTTCGGATCAAAGTAGAGAATGTCTTCTTGGAATTGCCTGGCGAGGGCGAGGCGGGAGCCATCGGGCGCGAAGACCATGCTGGCGCCGTCGAAGACGAGTTCATCCTGCCCGCCGACGAGGTTGCAGTAGAGCAGGGTGGTGTCGAGTTTGCGCGCGGTCTGCGCCAGCACGTCGATGCGGTCGTTGAGCTTGTTGCGGTAGTAGGGCGAGGCGGAGAGGTTGATCAGCAGGTCGATATTTTTTCCTTCGAGCGAAGCGACGGCCGCGCCGTCGGGATCCCACGAATCTTCACAAATGTGGATGGCAGCGGTTTGACCCTCAAGCTCGAAAACAAAGGGTTCGGTTCCAGGTTTAAACAGGCGCTTTTCGTCAAACACGCCATAGTTGGGGAGTAGCATTTTATGGTAT
>DAOUQA010000193.1 GCA_030625905.1 Kiritimatiellales bacterium
GTCGCTGAGGCGGTTGAAATAGGCGAGTAGCGTTTTGTTGATTTCAACTGTTTCCTGCAAGGTCACCAGCCGTCGCTCGACCTTGCGCGATACCGTGCGTACTAGGTGCAAATGGGCGGAAACCTTTCCGCCTGCCGGAAGAATAAAGTTTTTCAGCGGCGGCATTTCTGCCTCCAGATCGTTGATCAAATCCTCCAATGCCTGGATGTCCGCATCGGCGATCCTGTTTTGTTGCCCGGTTTTCGAAACTTCCGATCCCGCCACCAGCAGAAGGCTCTGGAAATGCCTCAGGATGCCGTCGATCTGCTCGTCGTCGTTAAAGCTGCGTACCACACCCATCAAAGAGTTGCACTCATCAATCGCGCCATTGACTTCGATCAGCGGATCGTTCTTTGGCACGCGCGTTCCATCGGGCAACCCCGTTTCGCCCTTGTCGCCCGTCTTCGTAAAAATTTTAGCCATGATTATTTTCCGCTCACCGAGAGTTTAGTTTCTTCCATTCTAACTTCTATCCAAAATGCGTTCCTAGACGATCCTTCTTTAACCTCTTCTTGTACAAGTTGTTTAACAGAATAATTAGGACAAAATAATTCATGGTTGCCGCAGCAAGGGAAATCATTCAGTGCTAATTATTCTGTTTGAATTCTCCTGCTGCGAAGCCGCGTTAGGATTTGGTACTGAGCCCCTTGATGAATTTCTTCAGGACTTGTTCGGGGCATTTGCGATAGTTGCGGTGACCCTCCTTGCGGAAGAAGGCGCCTAGCTCGGCTTTGGTTACGGTGAATTCGACCCGCTTGAAAATGGCCAGCATGTCGACTTCCTTTAATTCCAGTGCGATCCGCAGCTTTTTCAGGATTTCGTTGTTGGAAAGAAATTCCAGCGGTTCCGGCGCTTTGCCGGAGGGGTGGGGGCCACGCCTATCGATGATCAGCCCATCGAGAAAACGGCAGAGCAGGGTGGGGGACATTTCTGCATAGCCCTGTTCGTCCTCCCGCTTCAGCCAGTTAAACACCTCGTTTTCGGTTGTCGCACGACCGGTGAGGGCAATGGTTTTCGCCACGTTGGTATCGTCGATGTTCAGGGCATAGCGTAGCCGCCGCAAGGTGTCATTGTTTGTCATGGGTTTTAACTTCCTTGATTAAAGAGCCGAGTTTAACCACGAAGACGCGAAGAGCACGAAGAGATTCTGTGCCGGATTTCGGATCGACGGATTTAAGTGTCGTTCGCGGATATAAACCAGTTGCTCAAGCGATTCGAGCAAACGGGAAAAATGGACAGCAGTTCAAAAAGATGGGAAAAAGATTGCTCCGCCCAAGGAAGTTGACTAAAAAGTAGCACTTTTACCGGAGAGGTAGAGATTTACACGGAGAAAACAAACTATGGCAGTTAAGATTAGACTACGCAGAATGGGCAGCAAAAATGCCGCTTTCTATCGGGTTATCGTTCAGGATGCGCGGCGCGCGCCGACCGGTAAATTCATTGAAACCTTGGGATGGTACGATCCCAAGCAGGAAGGAAACAACTTTTCACTCAACCTTGATCGGGCGGACTATTGGCTTGGAAACGGCGCACAGCCTTCCGATACCGTCGCCAGCCTGATCAAGAAAGCCCGCACCCTGCCAGCCGAACAGGCGGTTGCCGGGGAAGTGACCGAGGAAGAGGTTCCCGTTGCCGCGATTGAGGCGGAAGAAGCCGAAGCTGCAGAAGAAACCGCAGAAGAGGTTCCCGTTGCCGAAGAGGTAGCCCCAGCGGAAGAGGCCGAGGAACCGGTTGCCGAGGAAGTAGCGGAAGCTCCTGTGGAAGAAGTTGCCGAAGCGTCCGCCGCCGCCGAGGCTACGGCGGATGAGCCGGAAGAAGAAGCAACCAAAGAGAACGCCTAGGCCATGAAGGTTTTACTCGAAACCATTGCAAAGGCGCTCGTCGATGTGCCTAACGAGGTGCAGATCACCGAGATTGACGGTGAAAAAACCATCATTTTCGAGCTGCGTTGCAACGAAAAGGATGTCGGCAAGATTATCGGAAAGAGCGGCAAGACGGTAGGAGCCATGCGCGTCCTCCTTAATTCAATAGCCGCGAAGCAAGGTCGGAAGGCTCTGCTCGAAGTGGTCGACTAGACCGCCTTCCAATCTTTGGAAGTCAAAAAGAGCGTGCCGGTTGGCCGCTCTTTTCTTTTATACCCTAAACGGGAGAAATATTGATTACCACGGAATACACCGAATACACGGAACAGATAGAATGAATGATTTCCGTGTATTCGGTGTATTCCGTGGTTCAGCTACTCTTCATATATACTGTCTGTAGGCAAAATGAACGAACCACTTAAAATCGACATCATCACGATCTTTCCGCAGATGCTCAACGGCTTCCTGCAGGAAAGCATGATGAAGCGGGCGGCAGCGGCAGGCCTTGTGGAGTTCAATGCCGTCAATCTACGCGATTTCACCACCGATAAGCACAATACGACAGACGACCGGCCCTTCGGCGGCGGCCCTGGCATGGTGATGAAACCCGAGCCTATGTTCGCCGCCGTTGAATCCGTCAAAACCCCTGAAAGCCACGTCATCCTCATGACCCCCCAAGGGAAACCCTTTAAGCAAGCGGACGCCCGCCGACTGGCCGACGAGTGCAGCCACCTCATCTTTATCTGCGGCCACTACGAGGGTGTCGATGAACGCATTCGCGAAACTCTTGTGGATGAAGAAATCTCCATTGGCGACTATATACTGACCAACGGGGTACTTTCTGCCGCCGTGGTGATTGATGCGGTGGCACGGCTGCGCCCCGGCGTGCTGGGTGGCGGCGAGATTGCCACCGCGGAGGAATCTTTTTCATCCGGCCTGCTGGAATATCCGCAATACACGCGCCCTCCGGAATTCAGGGGAATGAACGTCCCCAAAATCCTTTTCACTGGAGACCATGGAAAAATCGCCCAATGGCGCAAGGAACAAGCCATGGAACGAACGGCGGAACGACGTTCCGATTTGCTGGATAATGCCCAAGAAAATAGCAAAAACAACCCTTGACCGAAAAACGAAGTTGGCTATTATCAAACGCTTCTCAAATAAAATCAAAAAAGAGAGAGATTTATGAACACGATCGAGAAAATAAGACAGGAAGGTGTGGTTCCGGATCAGCATCCGGATTTCGCCATCGGCGATACCATTCGCGTCCACTACAAGATTAAGGAAGGCGACAAGGAGCGTATCCAGATTTTTGCAGGGATCGTTATCGCCCGCAAGGGCTCCGGCGCCACCGAAGCCATCACCGTGCGCCGCATCTCCTATGGCGAAGGCGTTGAGCGCGTATTCCCGCTGAGCAGCCCGAACATCGACAAAATCGAAATCGAGCGCCACGGCAAGGTTCGCCGCGCCAAGCTCTACTACCTGCGTGATCTCGCCGGTAAGAAAGCCCGCATCAAGGAACGACGCGTCTAAAGCATTCTTGATGAACCGCGCCAAGGCGCTATTTGCATTCGCAAATTATTTATTCAGGCTGAGTGAGGGTTTTAGATTTTCGGGTCTTCGACCACTTTTAAAAAGAAAAGGCCAATGCCGACTGAATTCCACCCGAAAGCGAAGCGATAGATAATTTGCGAGTGCAAATAACGAATAACGAGAGTGGTTCAATCAAAAATCAAAATTAAAAAGTCGAAATTGCCAAAACCCGATGTCCTGCTCTATGAAAAAGAAGCATGGGCGTTGGGTTTTTTGCGTCTGGCCGGAATCGACGAAGCGGGCAGGGGACCCTTGGCCGGCCCCGTCGTTGCCGCAGCCGTCGTTTTCGACCCCGACTACATCCAAGCCGAGTTGGATACAACCTTCAGGAAACTGACCGACTCGAAGGCCATGACCGAAAAACTGCGCGAAGAATATTTCGAGCGGTTAACCGAATCCAGGCATACGGCCATCGGAATCGGCCTGGTCGAAGCCGGGGAGATCGACCGGATCAATATCCTTAAGGCCACGCATAAAGCCATGGCGCTCGCGGCCTCGCAAATCAACCC
>DAOUQA010000223.1 GCA_030625905.1 Kiritimatiellales bacterium
GTTCATTTCCAGCTGTGCGCAGGCCTCGGAAACAATCGGCACGAGGTCGGGTGAGAATACGCCCATGATACCGTTCTTCACTCCCGCCGGATTACAGAGCGGACCGAGAATATTAAAGATGCTCCAGACGCCCAGCTCGCGGCGCGGGCCGACCACGTGCTTCATGGCCGGGTGCAGGCTGGGTGCAAACAGGAAGGCGATTCCAATCTCCGCTAGGCACTCTTCCATGCGTTGCGGGGAATACTGGATATTGACGCCCAGCTCGGCCAGCACGTTCGCACTTCCGCATTTGCTCGATACGCCGTAGGAACCGTGCTTTGCTACCGTCACACCCGCCCCGGCAATGACGAAGGCGGCGGTGGTGGAAATATTAAACGTGTGCGCGCCATCACCGCCCGTTCCGACGATATCGACTGCATTGGGGTCGTCGCATTTAACCGGGGTCGCGTTGGCGCGCATCACTTCGGCACATCCGGCAATGGTGTCCGGCGTCTCACCCGTCAGCCGCAGAGCGGCAATGAACGCACCGATCTGCGCTTCGGTGGCTTCGCCCGACATAATGTCGGTCATGGTGGCGGCGGCCTCCGCGCGGGTGAGGGTTTCCTGGCTGATGAGTTTTGCGATGGATTCTTTGATCATGGCTTTGGCTCCATATTTTTTTGACCGGATAACAGGATGGACAGGATTAGTTTTCGGTCAGGTCGGCAACTGTCCGCTTGATGGTTGAGTGGAGTGGAGGAATATGGGTATTGCAAATCTCGAATATTTCCTCTGCATCCAGACAGGATAAAGAATAAGAGGGGAAAGCTGTTTTTGCAATCCATGTTTGAGTAAATCAGGGGCTCGTATTTACGGGATTACGAGCCGTGCCGTTCGCCTTGCGTATGCCCCGCGATCTTGGATCGTGGCTACAGGAAAACGACTTTAAATACATGGAAAAGCATTTTGGCATCAACCAGATCACCAGCTACGCCAGCCACTCCTGCGAAGAGCTGGCCAACGACCTCGAAGGCCGGCAGATAAAAAGCGGTGAATACAAATTTCGATCCATGTCACCCAGACAGGGGCCTCCCTCTCTCCAGTCAACGGTCTGTTTTCCCCCAAAAATCCCTTCTTCCCGTCTTTCAATCATCCAAGCCGTAAGGCTACGGACAAGAGAAGACGGGCGGGAACTAAAACGTCTGGCCAAGCATGGCAGAGAAGACGAAGCCTTCATCGGACACGACGAAATCGATCCGTCCGACACTCGCGTGGAACATGCCGCGCAGGCCGATGCCGAAATCATGTTTCATATCGGTATGCAGCGTACCCATATCCCAAGAGGGTGCAACGCGGCCGGCTTCCACCAGCCCGACCACCTGCCACCAGCGGATTTTTAGCGGGTCGAGCAGGCCGATTTTCCCGAAGGGCTGCCATTCCGGCATGAGGCGATATTCGGCGGAATAGTAGAGGGCGGCCTTGTCGTGGAACCGGCTGGAGGGATAGCCGCGCATCCGCCAAAAGCCGCCAAGCCGGGGGCCGGTGAAATAGGGGGGCTTGCCATCGTTTTCCGTGGAGGAATCATACGTCGGGGAATAGGCGGCCCACGCCGAAAGGGCCAGCGTCTGCTGTCGGCTCCAGCTGGTATCCCACAACGGAATGAACCCATCGATTTCGCCGGACAACGAGGTCCATTTCCGGGTATCGGCCAGCCAATCGGGATCGTGGGAGATCGAGGTCTTGATGACGTAGCCCCGGTGGGGATTCGGGATAAAATCGCGGTTGTCGTGCTTGTAGCCAAGTTGGAAATAGAGGGTTTCCTTTCCTTCGACATCGGTGTATTGCTTGCGGTAATAGGGCTGGAACAGAAGGGTCGACTGACCGCTTTCCAAGGGATTCCACGATTCCGAACCGCTGGGCTTTTCCTTGAGGATCCCGTTGTCGGTAATGTAGGTGTGGACAGCGGTATCGCGATAGTGGCCCCACGGGAGGGTGTAGCGGAACTCCAGATCCACCACGACGTCGTTGGCATCTTCCTCTCGATAATTATCGGGGCTCGATTCATTGGAGCCAGCGCGTTCAAGACCGGCAAAATCAGGGTTTCCATCCACGAAGATACGCATGTGGGTATAGTACCCCATCATGAGCGTGGGGCGCATGTGGAGCCGCTCCACCCATGGAACCCGCAGGTTGTTTCCACCCAGCATAACAAAAGACGAGCCATTGTCGGTGGCATACGCCGTGCCGTAGTAGAAGCTCTCCCCTTTCGGGCCGTAGGATGCGCCAACACCGATGCCGAATCCGAGGGTCTCCGTCGAAAACGCATAGGGAACAATGATGGTAGAGCTCTTCAACTCGCCCTCTTCATCGCCCTCGCGAATCTTATACTGCGCAAAAACGTCCGCGGTTTGGAACAGCAGGAGCAGGCCAACGGCACACAATAGAAAGGAGGAATTTCGCATAGAGTTAGTTTATATACATAAGAAGCGTTAACAAAAAATTAATGCAAAGCAAATGAGCCTGCACCTCTATCATCTGACCGTAAATGCATATCTAGCTGAGGGAACGGTATTTCAATTTTATATTTCCGTAACTAAACTCCTTTGGATAAGAGACCCAGAACATCGGAGCCGATTATGATACGTCGTTCGGTCTGATTCCAAAGCAGAATAACCTTATTTGTTACTTTAGCCGTGCCGGTGCGGTGGATGCCGTGCGAGCAGTGGTAGACCAGCGGCTGGCCAGCGCCTTTCCCGGATAAAACCGAAGGTATTGCATGTTTTACATATTACATGATCGTTTTAATCGTTTATATATTGAACAATATACCCCCGGAGGGTATCTATGCTTCCAAACACTGGGGAGTTTGAATGAAAACCCACACCACAACCCACACGGAAAACCTCGTCCGCCTCTCCCGCATCGAGGGGCAGGTCAAGGGCGTAAAGCGCATGATTGGCGACGGTGAATATTGCATCGGTATCGTTAACCAGATCCAGGCAGCGCGCTCAGCGCTCCAATCCATCAGCAAGAAAATCCTCGAAAAGCATCTCAAGCACTGCGTCGCCAACGCACTTGAACAACGGGACGAGGCGGACATTGACCAGAAGCTTGAGGAAATCATGGCCGTCATCAAGAGGATGGGCAAATGAACCTGCGTATCAAAAAATTCAGACAGTCTACCAGGACAAACCGGATCGCACTCCCCTCAAGAAAACCAGTCCATCCTGTTTTCCTGTAAAAAAAAACTCTCGCACTCGCAG
>DAOUQA010000155.1 GCA_030625905.1 Kiritimatiellales bacterium
GCGGCTATTTCATCAACCGCAAGGCCTGCCGCCTCAAGGATATCCAGCGGCTCTTCATGGATACCTGTATCGGCACCGACTCCTACTCCATCCTCGAACAGGGGAAGATCGACCAGATCCTCAGTTCGCGCCCGGAAGACCGGCGCACCGTTTTTGAGGAGGCCAGCGGCATCACCAAATACAAGGCCGACAAGAAAGAGGCGTTGCGAAAGCTGGAGCACACCGAGGCCAATCTACTACGCCTCGCCGACGTCGTCCGCGAGGTCAAGCGCCAGATTATCTCGCTCCAGCGACAGGCCGGCAAGGCCAGGCGCTACAAGGATCTCTCCGACGAAGTGCAAGGACTCGACCTCTTTGTCACCTGCGAAAAGCTCGGCGAATACACCCGGAAAACCGATGAACTCGCCAACGAGCTGCAAGCCCTCGAATGCAAGGTTCGCGAACTACACGAGCAGGTCGAATCCGCCGAGGCCGGGGCCGAATCCTCTCGCGGGGCACTAACCCGGCTGGAGGAAACCATCTCCCAAGCCATGGAGCAGGCCTCTGCCACCAAGAGCGAGCTCGAACGCACGCGGCACCTGGTCACGATGAACACCGATCGGATCGCCGAACTCTCCACCCTTGCCCAGCGCAATACGCAGGAGACGGAAGAGGCTCGTGGCCGACTCGAAACCCATCGCGGCGAACTCAACAAGATTATTTCCGAAATGGCTGTTTCCGAGCAGGGAAAGGCCGATGCCAAGGTCGAGCTCGACTGCGTCATGCAGGTGCAGAAAGAAGCCGAAGACCAAATGAACGCCACCCGCGCGCAACTCAACAATCTGCGCAACGAGTCGGTCGCTCTGGACAGCAAGGCCTCCACGATGCAGAACGAACTCAACGAGCTAGACGCGCGCGACCGCTCCTCCATGCTCAAGAAAGAGCGCCTCTCCACCGAAAAAGCCGAACTGGAGCGATCGCTTAATTCCTTTGTCGAGCACCAGCAGGAAATGGATGCCAAAGTCGAAACCCTCACCGCCAAGGTGGACGGCCAAACTCAAACGCTCAATACCCTCGACGGCGAGCGCAGCGGGCGCAAGGAAATGGTTTCCGAACAGGAAAAGGCGCTCAACGAAATGCACAAAACGGTGGCCGCCAAGCGGGCGCAGTTCGAAATGCTCTCCGGCGGCGAAGCCCGCCAGGAAGGCTATCCGCCCGGCGCACAAATACTGCTCGACCCGCCCTCCGACTTTACACCTGCCCGCGACGGCGTTCTCGGCCCGCTGGCCGAACAGCTCAAGGCAGCGCCCGAATACCAGACCGCACTCGAAGCCATCCTCCGCCCATGCATCGATGCCATCGTCGTCAAGGACGAGGCCTATGCGCGCAAAGCCCTCGACTGGCTACGCGAACAGGAAGCGGGTAGCGCACGACTGCTGAGCGTCGCCGCCGCAAAAGAGGAAGCCCCGCTCGAAACCTCGTCGGCCGTCGGCAAGGGACTGCTCGATTGCATGGCCTTCGACGACGCCATCGCACCGCTCGTGCGCCGCCTCTTCTGGAACGTGCGTGTGGTGGGTTCCGAACTGGAGATTCCCGAGATCCTTTCTGCCGACACCGTCGTGGTTTCGCAAAATGGCACCATCGTTTCGGGCAACGGAACATCCGAACTCTGGATGCCCGGAACCGAGGACAAAAGTCCCCTCGCCCGCCATCAGCTACGCGAGCAATTGCGGGGAGAGATTGATACACTCAATGCCGAAATCCAGCGGCTGGAAGAAACCCTCGAAACCCTCCGGGGCGAGGAGTCCGGCATGGCCGATGCCCTTGGCCGTGCCCGCCAGACACTCGAGGAGTTCCGCCGCGAACTCGCCTTGAAGGAAGGGGAGCGTCAGGTCATCGTGCGCGAAACGGCGTCCGCACGCGAACGCGTCGAAACGGTCGCCTTCGAGTTCAACAATCTCGCCGCAAGCGAAAACAAGGGTATCGAACTGCGCGCACGCCTTGCCACCGAGCTAAAAGAGACCCGCGACCGCCAAGCCTATATCCGCACGCAGACCGCCGAACAGACCACCGCGTTAACCAAGACCGAGGAACACCGGTCCGACGCCCTTGCCATCACTTCCGAGCACCGGATCGTCTACTCGCAAAAATCGCAGGCGCTCGAACATCTGATCACCCGCAAGCAGCCGATGGAGGCGCGTATCTGCGAACTCGACGAGTTGATCGCCGAACGCACCACGGGGGTTGATTCCTACAACCGGCGCATCGACGCCCTCAAAGCCTCGATCACGGAAGAGACCGCCAAGATCGAACCCCTCGAACAACGCTTTCAGGAAACCGCCCAGACCCTTGAAAACGAACGTGCCCGGCGCGAGGAGACCATTCGCTCCCTCTCCACTGCCGAGAACCGGCTGCGCGGCCTGCGCGATTCCATGGAGGCTGAACTCAACAAGAAATCCCGGTTCGAAGTCGAGCGAGCCGAATACACCATGCGCCACGATAATGCGCTGGAGCGGGTCACCGGAGCCTACCATATCACCATGGAGGAGCTGGCCGAAACTGAAGCCCCGCGCTGGGAAAACGACGAGGTGCCCGATCGCGAAACCCTCGAAACACGCGTCGCCGAAATCCAGGCCAAGCTCGATGCCATGGGACCCGTCAATCTCGTGGCCATCGAGGAGCATGCCGAGCTGGAGGAACGCTTCGCCTTCCTGAACAAGCAGGAGGCCGACTTGGTCGCCGCCAAGCAGCAACTGCTCGACATGATCAAGACGATCAACGCCACCACCACGGAAATGTTCAAGACGACATTCGAGAAAGTGAACGAAAACTTCCAGGTCATGTTCAAGAAACTCTTCGGCGGCGGAGCGGCCAAGCTGGTGCTGACCGACGACGAGGATGTGCTTGAATCCGGCATCGAGATCATCGCCCGCCCGCCCGGCAAGAAATTGCAGACCATCTCGCTGCTCTCCGGCGGCGAGCGCACGATGACTGCGGTCGCCCTGCTCTTCTCGCTCTTCATCGTCAAGCCCAGCCCGTTCTGCGTGCTCGATGAGCTGGACGCCGCGCTCGACGACGCCAACATCAACCGCTTCGTCGACACCCTCAAGGAATTCCTCCTGCAATCGCAGTTCATCATCATCACCCACAGTCGCCAGACCATTGCGGCCGCCGACGTGATCTACGGCGTAACCATGCAGACGCGCGGGGTGTCCAAGGTCGTCTCGATGAAGTTTTCCGACTACCAGGATCAAGAGAAGGATATGAAGTGACGAGTGAGCCGTGAGGCGTGATTTTTCCAGTCACGGCTCACGTTTCACTTTTCACGCACCACCATGGACAAAAAACAACAATTTGATTTTTGGTACGCGGTCAACAATACCGAACTGGTGGCGACCCCGACCAGCCGCCTTGAAACCTTTGGCGACACCGTCGTGAACTATCACTTGGTTTGCGAATTGATGGACAGCATCGACAAGGTGCGCATCCGCGAAGGCCACCTCAAGGCGCTCAAGCCGGAGATCATCACCCCGCAGTCGCTCGGCCAGATGGATCTCGAAGATTTCGGGCAGGATGCCCGGCAGTATGCCGATTGGCTGGCGCAGCACGCCGACGACCTCAAGATCCTCCAATATGGCTTCCGTATCCAGAAGCAGGAAATCAAGGAATACG
Organism: Kiritimatiellales bacterium; assembly: GCA_030625905.1. Classification (GTDB taxonomy): domain Bacteria; phylum Verrucomicrobiota; class Kiritimatiellia; order Kiritimatiellales; family Pontiellaceae; genus Pontiella. The sequence continues at coordinate 3,652 of DAOUQA010000155.1, forward strand.
TCGTTACCGACCACCTCGACAACGTCATGGATCGGGTCAAGGCGGAGGTCGGCGCAAAGGATGACCCCCTCAGCGCAATCCTCGTCGGCGTCGATTCCCCGTGGGAAGTCTGCCTGCTTAAGCTGATGGTCGAGTTGGTGCAGGGTTCGGTTAAAGGCAACGTGCTGGATATCCGACAGCAGGAAAATGCCATGAAAAACAGCCTGCTGGAAAACATTGAACGTGGTTTCCTCGAAGCCTCTCGCGATCCATCGAAGATCAACGCCCTCGCCGAACGCCTCAAGCAAAACGACCTTTGGGATAAATACGAAGACCGCTTCTTCGCCCTCGTCAAGGCCTCCGGGAACCGGGGCTAACATTCGACCGATCAAATATATTGACCAACCCTCATGACATATGTACATTGTACGTATGGATGAGCTTGAATTTGTATGGGATGAAAAGAAGTCTCGGGAAAACAAACGTAAGCACAGGGTGTCATTTGAGGAAGCACGGACTGTCTTCCTGGATGAAAACGCAATTCGTTTTTTCGACCCAGACCACTCCGAGGATGAAGATCGCTTCCTAATGCTAGGCATGAGCTTTACACTTCGAGTCCTTGTCGTGAGCCATTGCTACAAGGAAAACGATTCGGTTATTCGGATCATTTCCGCACGTAAAGCGGACAAAAAAGAACAATCAGGTTACCGGAGGTGAATAAAATGAGAGAACATTACGATTTTGAAAAAATGAAAGGGGAAAAGAACCCTTACACCAAAGAGCTGAAACAGCCCGTGACCATGCGACTTGATAAACCAACAATCTCCTATTTCAAGGCGCTGGCCGAGGAACTCGGCATGCCATACCAAAGCCTTATCAACCTCTATCTGCGAGACTGCGCCTTGCACCACAAGAAGCTCTCGCTCAAATGGGCATCATGACAATTGCCAACCGGTTTGAGCCGACACGGCACAACGCCCTCGTCAAGGCCTCCGGCAACCGGGGCTGAGCCGGCCCCGCACTTAAAGTAAATCCAGCGGACTTTTCGGTCTGTTTCCTATCTCGCGCATGACGTGGGTATAGATCATGGTGGTTTCCACATTCTTGTGGCCCAGCAGCTCCTGCACCTCGCGAATGTTCGTGCCCGCCATCAGTAGATGCGTCGCAAAGCTGTGGCGCAGGGTATGCACCGTGGCATGCTTCGGAATCCCGACGGTGCGTACTGCCTTGTGGAGCGCCGATTGCATCACCTTCTCGCTCACATGGTGGCGGCGAGTCTTTCCGCTGCGCGGATCAACGGAAAGCTTGGCCGCAGGGAAAATATATTGCCGCAACCGAAGCAGCTTCTTCATCTGCGCCAAAGCATCCCCTGAGGAAGGCCGCGAACCACCGCCGTCCGTACCGCCGGCATCTTGCCGGCCCTGTGCCGCCGACGGCTCGTCGGCTACGGCAGACGAGGCAGGCGAGCCGCCCGCGATACGCCCACTTCCCACCCG
>DAOUQA010000143.1 GCA_030625905.1 Kiritimatiellales bacterium
ACCACCGCGACCGTGCATGTGCCCGCAAAGAAAGCAACCGATGTTTCCGAAGGTGGCCGGCCGACCAGCACGGCAAAGAGCCTGAAATTCCTGCGCATGGAAAACGGCCGTGCCGTGTTTTCCGTGGACTCCGGCAGCTACCAGTTTGTTTCAAAGGATTGAAGCCCACTGAGTCTACAATCTATGGACTGAAACAGGGCAGGCCAGCAGCGCGGCGGCAGACATGCTTTCGCGCGTCCAGGGCGGATCGAACACCCTCCGCAACGAGCGGACAACCTTCAGGAAAAGTTCCTCATTGGCCTCCTTGAGCGGCTTCCGTTCTTTTTTCAAACATGGGTGTAATCCATACTTCGTACTTCGTACTTCGTAAAATATGTCACGTCTCACATTTCACTCGTCACGCCTTAAACTCATCTAGTGGAACCAACACCTGGTTCAAATAGAGTTGCTTAATTAACTCGCAATCCAAACGGTGCCCGGCCTTGTACGACTTGATCTTCCCGACAAACAGGCCATCTGGAATCAGGGCAATCGCCGCGAGCATATCGAGTACGGCGCGGTGCCAAGCTGCCTCCAGCGCCTTGCCTTCGTGGAGCAGGCGCGGCTCGTTGATGTAGCGCTTCTTCCCGGCAATGGAAACATTTTTCCTGTTGTAGCCGAGGTTGCGCACGTCGGCAAAGATCCGACCAATGGTGGCGCAGTAGATCACCTTGGCCAACGACGTATTGGTGCGAGCCACGGAAGCCATCTTTGTGAGCTCCGCAGATAGCGGAAAAACAATGCGCTGCTGCCCGATGGCCGTCGGAAAGCTAAGCGCGCAATCAACCAGCAACAGCGGATTATCCAAATCATCCGGCGGCGCGAGTGTCATGAAATCGCCGTAGGTTCCGCCAACGGTCACCGGCTCCTTGACGGTTACATACCGTACTGGTCTGTCCAGCGTGGCCGTGCCGCATTTTTCCAGCGCCTCGACGATGTCGAGACTCCCCCGTTCAAACAGCGGCGGGTCGCCGGAATCGAGATTGATCATCAGGTTGTCGATGCCCATGCCCATCCGCAGCGAAACCAAATGCTCCACCATACGGACATAGTTGTGCGGGTTGCCGCTGCGCAGCACAATGTTGCTGACGATCTGCCCGGTCGTCCAGACATTGGAGATTCCGACGCGGATCGGCAACGATCCCGGAAGATCGGTACGGTTGAGCCACCACCCCTCCCGATAGCTTGGCTCGAATGTAATGGAGCGCGTCGCCTTCCCCATGAAGGTACCGGGGCCCGAAATCGAAGCGGAACCCACCAGGGTGGTCTGCTTGCGGCGCAACGGCTCCACCGGGCGATCGCTCAAGTCCCAGTCGACCGGCTGGTTGTTCATCTGCCTGTACGAATTCTTGATTGCTTCGCCGTCGCCCATCAAAATGGTTCCTGGATCGGTCATAAAATGCTTCCATTCTGCTTTGAACTGCTCTTCTGAATGGCATACATTCTGTTTTTTCATGGGGTGAAGTCAACCAAATCTAGGGGTCTCTGTTTGAAAGATGGCAAGGTAATCCGGTCGGCAGGAGTGGTTGGCAGCTTCACATTGCTCAGCCGCGGACTGGGCATGGTGCGTGATATCGTCATCGCCTACCACTTCGGCACCTCCCTGCTGGCCTCCGCCTTCTTCGTAGCGTTCACGATCCCCAACCTCTTCCGCCGCCTGTTTGGCGAAGGCGCCCTCTCGGCCGCCTTCATTCCCATATTGATCGAAACGCGCACCCAGGAGGGTGACAAGGCCGCATGGGAAATGACCTCCAAGGTCGTCACCATGGCCACCGCCGTACTTTCGGCCATCGCCATTGTCGGCGTTCTGCTCTTTTCAGTTGGCCTGCACATCCCGGGGGTGACAGAAAAATGGGTCTCCACCTTCGTACTTGCGCGCGTGATGTTTCCGTATGTCCTGTTCATCTGCCTCGCCGCCCTGTCGATGGCCGTGCTCAACTCCTATAAGCACTTCGCCACCTCGGCCTTTGCCCCGTGCCTACTTAACCTTATTCTGATTGCCGCCATGCTCATCGTTTTCCCAATCATCGGGAACGATCCCGGCGAGCGGGCGCATGTACTGGCCTGGGCCGTGGTGCTCGCCGGCATTGCGCAGGTGGCTATCCAGCTTCCAGCCCTGAAGCGCTTTGGCTGCCCCTTCCGGTTTTCCAGCCGATGGAACGACCCGCGCGTCAAGCAAATGCTATGGCTGATGGGCCCCGCCGCACTCGGCATGGCCGTCACCCAGTTCAATGTATTGATCGACCGCCTGCTTGCGATGTGGATCGGCGATTGGGCACCCGCCGCCCTATTCTACAGCGAACGCATGATCTACTTCCCCCTCGGCGTCATCGCCACCGCCATGGCGACCGTCCTGCTGCCCACCTTCTCCGCACACGCCGCCAAAAGGGACAGCGCCGCCATGCGCGAAACCATCAACCATTCGCTGCGGCACCTTGCCTACATCATGCTTCCCGCCGCCCTTGGCCTGCTGACCCTTGCGCCGATTATTCTCAAAACCATCTTCGAGTGGGGCGGAAGTTTTAGTGATGAATCGACCCTGCTCAGCGCCCGCGCCCTGCGTTTCTACGCCCCCGGCCTCGTTGTCTTCAGTGCCGCCAAGGTTTTCGTCCCTGCCTTCTACGCCATGAAGGATACCAAGACCCCCGTGCGTATCGGCATCTACACCGTCTTGCTCAACCTAGTCATGAACATTATCTTCATCCTCACCCTGCCCACCTACTGGAAACACGCCGGCATGGCCTTCTCCACCGTACTCGCCGAAGCCGCCGGAATGGCCGCGCTCGGCATCGTCCTCACCCGCCGCGTCAAGAATCTCCAATGGTCAGGTATCTTCCGGAGTTTCAACCGCTGCCTGCTCGCCGCGCTCATCATGGCGATTGCCGCATGGGCCACCGCGCACTTCGCCCTGCCGGTGCTTGGAAACCTGCTTCCCGACAAGGTTGCGCAGCTCGTCACCGTCGGCCTCGCCGTTTCTATTGGGGCGCTGGTCTATTTTGCACTGACCCTCCTGCTGCGCTCACCCGAACTGCGCGAAATCAAATCCGCCATCCGCAGGAAATAGTCTGGAGGGGCGACGGCCTCGTCGTCCCCGCACTGCGTGGGGCAGGCTTTCCAGCCTGCCCGCCGCCGATGAGCAGGCTGGAAAGCCTGCTCCACATTCCCCTGCCCCAAGCCTTCCTTTTGCGCTCTTTGTGTTCCTTCGCGGCCAATCTTCGAAACCCGCCACGGCCCGGCCAGCGGGCCGCTGCCCCTCCGAACCTTTTCCTGTTATTGGATTGCTTCATTCTGGCGAGTCGTTTGCAATGCCCCGATGAAGAAGATTGGACTGGCACTGGGTGGCGGCGGAGCAAAGGGGTTTGCGCACATCCCGATCCTGGAGGTGTTCGACGAGCTAGGCATCAAGCCGTATTGCATCGTCGGCACAAGCATCGGGAGTATTCTTGGCGCGCTGTATGCCTCCGGCCACTCGGCGGCGGACATCGTTGAAATGACGAAGCAACTGATTGCGCCGCGCAATGCTTCGTTCAAAAGCATCATTCGCGGCAAGGAGCTCTTTCGCGCCCTGAATCTGATCGACCCGCACTTTAGTTTAAAACCCCAAGGCCTGCTTAAAGGTGAAAAGTTTCTTGGCTATCTCTACGACCAAATGAATGCCAACACCTTCGAAGAGCTCTCCATCCCATTTAAAGCCGTCGCAACAGACTTTTGGCGCAGAAAACAAGTGGTATTCGAATCTGGAAATCTGCTGCCCGCCGTACGAGCGAGCATGGCCATCCCCTATGTCTTCACGCCGGTTCGCATTAACGATCAAGTTCTGGTGGACGGGGGGCTGGTGAACAATGTCCCGCACGACCTGCTGAGTGCGAAGTGCGATATTCGGATTGCCGTGGATATCATGGGGGAATGGTCGATCCCCAAGACCAAAACACCCTCGCCAATGGATGCCATATTCCACTCCTACGAGGTCATGCAGGATGCGATCGCAGGCACAAAACTACGATCCTATCCGGTCGACATCTACATGCGCCCTCCCCTGATGGATATCGGGGTGCTTGACTTCTACAAGGCGGACACCATCTATGAGCAAGGCCTCGCCGCCAAGGATGACTTTAAGCGGAAGCTCGAACAACTACTATCGAAGAAAAGACCCAAGATCGGCTGGCTACGGGGGAAATGATGCACTATGAATGGCTCATCATCGACGGCTACAACCTGCTCCACCAAGAGGCGGAGCTGGCTCAAATGCTGGGCAGGGATATCCAGGGCGCGCGGCACCGGCTGGTGCGAATGGTCGGGGAGACGGCGCACAACATGGCGCGGCAAACCACCATCGTGTTCGACGGGCGCGAGGCCGGAAGCGATGCCGCGCTAAGCTCAAAATATCTCGAAGTGTTCTTTTCACCATCCAACCTTTCGGCCGACACGGTGATCGAGCGGCTGGTCTGCAAGTTTGAAACCCCCGGAAGAATCCTCGTCGTCACCTCCGACCATGCCGAGCACGATACCGTATCGAGTGCAGGCGCACACACCATGTCATCGGAGGAATTCATGGCGCGTTGCGAGAGGGATGCGAAAAAGACCGTCTCGAAACGCACCCCGCCCGGACAAGAGCCCAAGCTCGGCGACCTTTTCCCCGACGGACTTTAATCCGCAGAAGTTCAAACCACGGAATACACTGAATACACGGAACCTGATCAGCATCTCTTCTTTTCCGTGTGTTCAGTGTATTCCGTGGTTAAAATTATTACTGGAAGTCGGCCTTGAAGGAATCCTTGATGTCGCCCGGCACCGACATGATTTTCATGAACTCACCCATGGTGAGCTGCGGGAAACTGAGTGCAAGATAGAACTTGGCGTGCAGGATGTTGGCTTCGCCGTTTTCGATCAGCACGGTGTAGGGAAGCAGATGCGACTGCCCCATGGTTTCCAGTGTTTCATTAAATTTTTCAATCTCCACCGGCAGCGCCACGCCGTAGAGAACCGAGGAGCCGTCTTCGGACACGTTGAGCTTGAACACAATTCGATCTTTCGCATTGGCTTCGAGCTTCTTGCACAGTTCCTCCGTGCTACCCTTCGCGACGCGTGCAAAGTCGTCGTAGTGCGGCATGCTCATCATGAAGTTGTATTTCACCAATTTCTTGGTCTTTAGCGAATCATCCGTCGCTGCGAGGCTTCCAAGCGCCGCCGCCAACGCATCGTTGACCGGCTTGGCCATGCCTTCTGTGTAGTCCTTTTGCAGGAAGGCGCGCATATAGTATTCGGGATTCGAGACCACCAGCTCCCGATCCTTGCCGTTATGCAGGATGCGTAACGCCGCGATGAACCCCCGTCCGGTAAGCCGGGCCGCCTGCTTGAATTCGGTGCAGGTGTAGACGAGCACCGTATAGTCGTTGCTCCCTGCCACTTGGTGTGTTCCGAGAACTTCCAAGCCATGGTCCGCCAGCTTTTGCTTCAAGGCCTCCAGCTCAAGATAGTCCGCCTTGAAATCCGTCGGGGTTGTCTCCGTCCCCAAACAAATCACCCCCAACCTCTTCTCGTGCGGGTTTTCAAACAGAATAATTTAGGGACACCACTGCAAGGGAA